>JBKGUS010000384.1:0-12710 GCA_046462295.1 Thermoleophilaceae bacterium
GAGCAGCAGCAGCCCGCCGGCCAAGATCAGCCGCCCACGCGCGCGAAGCGAGGCGAGCGGCCGCGGCCGACGCCCCGGTCGCGGCACGCCTAGCCCGAGCGCCTCCGCCGCCGCCTCCGTCAACTCGGCGCAGCTCGCGTAGCGATCGTCTCGCTCCTTGGCGAGCGCCTTGCGCATCACCGGGTCGAGTGCCCGGCAGCCCCGCATGGGAGGCGGCGCGTCCTGCATGTGGGCCCACATCGTCTCGGCCTCGGTGTCGCGCCGGAACGGCGGCGAGCCGGCCAGGCACTCGTACAGCACGCAGCCGAGCGCGTAGCAGTCGGTCCGGCTGTCGACCGGGTCGCCGCGGACCTGCTCCGGCGCCAGGTAGTCGAGCGTCCCCACCACGCGGCCCGTGTCGGTCGACTGGCCGCCGAGCTGCTTGGTGATGCCGAAGTCGGTCAGGTAGACGTGGCCGTCCGCGTCGATCAGCACGTTCGCCGGTTTCACGTCGCGATGCACCAGCGCCCGGCGATGCGCCGCATCGAGCGCCCCCGCCACCTGGGCAACGACCCCGAGCGCCCGCTCCGGTGGGAGCGGGCCCTCGCGCTCGACGACGGTCTTGAGGTCGCTCCCTTCGACGAACCGCATCGCCAGGTAGAGCTGCCCGTCGTGCTCGCCCGCCTCGTAGATCGGGATCACGTTGGGGTGGTCGAGCGACGCCGCCAGCCGCGGCTCGCGCAGGAAGCGCGCCCGGAACCGCTCGTCCTCGGCCAGCTCGGGCGCGATCAGCTTGAGCGCCACCGGCCGCTCCAGCGACAGGTCGGTGGCCCGGTAGACGACCCCCATCCCGCCGCGGCCAATCAGCGATTCGATCCGGTAGCCGGCGAAGGTCGCTCCGGGGACGATCGCGCCGCTCATCGAACCAGCCCGGGAGGTGGTTTGAGCACGGCATGCACGCGCGGCCTGCCGTCCTCGATCCGGTACATCGTCACCGCTGGGGCGGTCGTGTCCCCGTTCGCGTCGAACGCGAAGCTGCCGAGGAGGCCGTCCTTTACGCGCACCTTGAACAGCTGCTCGGTCACCGAGGCCCGCGTCCCGTCGGAGGCGGCGATGGCGTCGAGCAGCACGTCAGCGGCCTGAGCAGTGGTGATCGAGTATGGGTCTACCGGCCCGCCGATCGCGTTCCCGAAGGCCGCGGCGAAGCGTCGCCCTGCGGGGGGAAGTCTTTCGGGCGGCAGCGTCGCAACGCTGACGACGAGGCCCTCGGCGGCCGCACCCGCCTGTTCGATGAGCGCGCGGAACTCACTGAAGCCGTCGGGTGCCAGGATCTGAACGCGCCGCCCCAACGCTGCCCGCAGGTCGCGCAGGAGCCTGCCTCCGTTCAGGAAGTGATAGCCGCCGAGGAAGACACCGTCCGCCCGGGAACGCTCGATCCGCCGTGCCAGCCGCCAGTAGCTACGAGCGCGAAAGTCCCAGCGCCCGGACCCGGCGACTTCGACCCCCAGCGTGGTGGCCGTCCTTCGAACGGTGTTGGCGAGGCCGGTCCCGTATGGCTCGCCGTCGTTCAGGACCCACAGCCTCTTTACGCCGAGCCGCTTGGCCATCACGACGGCGGCGGCGCCCTGGACATGGTCGGCGGCCACTACGCGAGCGAAGGTGCGTATCCCTCCGGGGTAGTACATCCCAGGCTCGCTCGGACGGGCGCCGGGACCGCCGCGCGTAAGGCCGACGGCGGTTGCGGACCCGCTTATCGTCGCGACCGGACCGTCCCGAGCGCGGCCCAGAATCGGGATCACGACCCCCGCGCAGTCAGAGCTAAACGGACCGACGACACCGACCACGCTGGGCGCATTCGCATACGCTCGAGCACTTCTGCGGCAGGTCGCGGGAGTCCATGGGTTCGGCGTCGGTTCTCCTGTCCGAACGCTCGAGTCGTCACAGGACTGGTACCCGACGCGATACCGCCCGGCCCGGAAGTCTCGCCGAGCGAGCACGAAGCGGATCGCGTCCGTGAACTGCAGCGTCTGAAGGCTGCTCCGAGGCAACTGCAACGGCAGATCGGACACGACCAGAAAGCGGGGCGCCGCCTTCCCGGCGAACTCGACCGGCGCGCAAAAGGGCTCCTCGACCGCTCCCGGCACCTGGGCCGCCGGTCCTCGATCCGCGATCCCGGCTCTGAATCCGGGTTGAACGGACACCCACACACGCCCCTTCGCGACCGCCACGCCGGTCGGGGCCCCGCCGACCTGAATCGACCGCACCCGGTTGTTGGCGGGATCGACTCGCGCGAGGGTCCCGGCGCCGTTCATGGCAACCCAGACGGCGCCTGCTCCGGTTGCGATCGCGCTCGGATTGCTGCCCACCCCGAGCGGGATCGTCGCCGTCACCGCAGCCAGCTGTGGGTCCACCCGCGTCAGGGTCGGCGTGTTGCCGCTCAGCACCCAGACCGCGCCCTCACCGGCCACGACGGCAAACGGCGCGGGTTGCGTCACACCGCGCCGGCCCGTGATCGGGATGCGTGCGCGCACCGATCCGCTCCTCGCATCGACCTGGAGCAGCTGCGCGGACGCGCCGCTGACCACCCAAACGGCCCCTGCGCCGACCGCCACGTCGTCAAGCGGTCGCCCCAGATCGATCGTCCTCAGGACCCGGCCGTCCTTGGCGTCGAGATTCCGCAGCCGCGTCGTCCCGTCCGTGGCCCAGAGCGCGCCGCCTCCGATATCGATCCCGGGTCGAGCTGGCCGGAGGCCGGGCGTCAGCGCAACCCGGTCCGCGACAGATCCGTAGGCGGCGTCCACCCTGACGAGCGCGTATCGCTGCGCTTCGTACAACCAGACCGACTCCCGCGATGCCGCGATGTCCGTCACGGCTGCGTTCACCGGAACGACCCTGTCCACCGAGAGCGAGCGATCGTCGATCGCGGAGATCGTTTCCGCGGCGTCGCTGGCGACCCAGATCGATCCGCCGTACGCCGCGAGGAGCGACGGCCGTCCGGGCATGGGCACCTGGCCGACGACCCGGTTTGACCCGGGGTCCAGGACCGCGACCGAGTCGGGCCTGACCGGGGCGAATCCAGCGGTCGTCGTCGTCCCGTCCTTGGTCAGCTCGGTCAGCACCACCGCGCCGGCCAACGCGATCAGCAGCAGCGCACCGGCTAGGAGAAGCCGCCGGCCGATCCGCAGCCTTCGCGCGCGGCGCGCCGGCGGCTCGAAGCCGAGCGCCGATGAGGCAGCCGCGAGAAGCTCACCGCAGCTCCCGTAGCGCTCGCCCTTCGCCTTGGCCAGCGCACGGCGCAGCACCGTGTCGAGGGCCGGCTCGCCGGAGAGAGGCGGTGGTGGCTCCTGCATGTGCGCCCAGAGCGTCTCGGCCTCCGTTTCCCTGCGGAAGGGAGGGCTGCCCGCGAGACATTCGTAGAGCACGCAGGCCAGCGCGTAGCAGTCGGTGCGACCGTCCACCTTCTCGCCGCGGATCTGTTCCGGCGCGAGGTAGTCCAGAGTGCCGACCACGCGGCCGGTCTCCGTCGAGTCGGCGCCGGCTTGCTTGGTGATGCCGAAGTCCGTCAGGTAGGCGTGCCCATCCTCGTCGACGAGGACGTTGGCGGGTTTCACGTCGCGGTGGACCAGGCCGCGTCGGTGCGCGGCGTCCAAGGCGTCCGCGATCTGGGAGAGCATGGTCAGCGCCTGCTCGGGTGGCAGCCTGCCTTCGCGGGCCAGGGTCGTCTTCAGATCGCTGCCGTCCACGAAGCGCATGACCAGGTAGAGCTGGCCGTCGTGCTCGCCCGCCTCGTGGATCGGGATCACGTTCGGGTGGTCGAGCGACGCGGCCAGGCGCGGCTCGCGCAGGAAGCGGCTGCGGAAGCGCTCGTCCTCGGCCAACTCGGGCGCGATCAGCTTGAGCGCCACCGGCCGCTCCAGCGACAGGTCGGTGGCCCGGTAGACGACCCCCATCCCGCCGCGGCCGATCAGCGACTCGATCCGGTAGCCGGCGAAGGTGATGCCAGGGGTGAACGCTGCTTTCATGCTGCGCTCCGAGCGAGTCCGTGCCGACCGTACCATGAGAGGGGCGGCGCTGTGGAGCGCCGCCCCTCGTCGCGCATCTAGGTCGGACGCTCGATCAGTGCGTCGCGGCCTGGATGCCCTGGCGGCGCTTTCGGCCGACCAGGAGCAGCCCCGACCCGGCGGCGATGCTGAACAGCGCCAGCATGCCGGCCGCGCCGATGCCGGCGTCGCCCCAGTCGAAGCCGCCCGAGGGCGTCCCGCGCACCTCGACGACCGGCGTCGGGATCTGCACCGGCGGCAGGTCGCGCGCGGCGTCGACCGCGTCCGGCGAGCCGTAGCCGCGGTTCAGCACGTACGGGCCGCTCTCATACAGGCCACGGTGCTGGGCCGCATCGATGGCGTCGGGCGAGCGCAGGTCCTGACGCGGCGCCGGGCTGGTCACCGCCTCGCGGGCGGCGTCCTTCGCGTCGGGCGAGCGCAGGTCCCGGTACGAACGCTCGGCCTCCGTCGCGATCGAGGACGGGGGCGGCGGCATGTCGCCGCTCGCCGCGGCCGCGTCGCGCGTGTCGGGCATCCGCAGGTCCTGCTGGGCTGCGGCGGTCGCCGGCAGAGCGCACACCGCCACGAGGGCGGCGGTGACGATCAGGTGGTTGCGTCGAAGCATGTTTGCCTCCTTCGTCCCGGCCGCCCCATGCGGCCGGCTTCGGAAGGCAGCTTCCGCCCGGCCGGTTGCAGGCCGGGGTGGCCTCCGGTAAACGCCGGTAAACGCCTACAGCAGAGCGCGGGTCTCGGCGCCTCGCCACGCGAGCCCGAACTCCTCGAAGCGCGCCGCCGCCCGCTCGAGGAGCCGTGGATCCTCACGGACGGTGCCCAGCGCGCGTATGGCGAACGGCTCGACGTATCCGCCGATCTCCAGCGCACGGGGAGCCTCGGCCTCGACTCCGAGGCGATCGCCCAGCAGCGTCAGAGCGTCGAGCCGTGCGGCCGGATAGTCGACGTCGAAGAAGTCAATCTCGGGATTCTCGTCCAGGATGCGCTCGGCGGCCTCGAGGTCGCCGCGTAGCAGCGCGAGCCTGAGCAATGCCGGCTCCTTTGCCAACGGTCCCTGCACGGTCAGCGACTCGGCTGCCAGCGCCTCAAGCCGGCACGCCTCGCTGTCGTGGCCGAGCTGGCCATGGGCGAGGGCTGCCATGAGAAGCCCGCGCCAGTTGAACTGGCAGGGCGTGTCGGCGTTCGCGGCGCAGGCCGCCTCCGCTCGAGCCGACTGCCCGCTTGCGCGCGCCCAGTCGCCGGCGACCGTGTCCGCCAGCAGCAGGAACGCCGAAGCGTGCACCTCATGGTGCGGTGTCAGCCGAGCCGAGAAGCGGTCGTGCTGCTCCGCCGCACGCCGCCCGTCGGCGATCCGTCCCTGGCGCAGGTACACGACGCTGGCGATCAGCGCCTGCGCGGAGCGACGGTCGGGATCGGCGATCTTCGAGGTGAGCGCGAGCTTCCGGTCTGCCCACTCGCCGGCCTCGCCGAGCCGCCCGTGGGCAACTGCGACCTTGACCTGGGACTCGTACGCGTCCGCGCGCAGCACCGGGTCGCCGAGCTCCTCGGCGAGCGCGACCGCCTCCTCTCCGAGCTCCGCCCGTCCCAGCGGGTCCAGTGCCACCCGCGCCGTAACCGCCGAGGCCCGGGCCTCGGAGACCGGCTCTGCGAGCGCCAGGGCCTGCTCGATCCACTGCTCAACCGCCTCGCGCACCGGTGGCCGTTTCCACATATAGGGCCTGCTTCCCTCACGGCTGAGGACCCCGTAGAGCCGGGCGGCCGCATGGCGCGGTGGGCGCAGGCTGAGCGCCTTTTCCATCGCCTCGCGGAAGGCATCCGTGTCGAACCGGAGCTGGCTCGCGCGAGCTGAGGCCTCCCACAGCTCGCTGCGCACCGTCACGTCCGGCTCGAACCTCACGGCCTCTCGGTACAGCGCGGCGGAGTCAGCCAGCTCGTAACGCCCGAACGCCAGCTCCCCTGCCCGGCTTAGCCAGCGCACCGCCCGCTTGCGCAGCTCGGCCGCTTTCATCGGATCGTCAGGCCACGCTAGGTCCACGTGCTCCGGGTCCACGGCCTCGGCGTAGTGGTGGGCGAGCTGCGGAGCGTGCTTGTCGTCGCCGCCTCCCGCCTTCTCGAGCCACCCTGCGAAGTCGGCGTGGGTGCGCGCCTTCCTCACGGCGGGCAGCGAGCCGTACGCAACCTCGCGCGTAAGCGCGTGCTTGAAGACGTATTCGCGCTCTCCGTCCAGCGCCGAATGGGTGCTGCGGCGGACGAAGTCCCGCGCCTCGAGGAGGCGGAGATCGGGGGCTGTCCCCACGAGCGCCCGCACCGCCCCCTCCCAGAATGACCGGCCAATGACCGCGGCGGCATGAAGCGCACCCTTCTCGTCCGGCGGCAGCAGGTCGATTCGTGCTGCGATGACGTCCTGGACGGAGTCGGCGACCTCGACGATCGCCGGCAGGTCCGAGGCGACCCATGCGCCACCCTCCCGGCGAAGGACGCCCTGATCGAGGAGCGAGCCGAGCACCTCCTCGACGAAGAACGGATTGCCCTCGGCGCGCTCGAGCACGAGGTCGCGGACCGCAAGGGGCAGGTCGCCCGCCAGGTCGGCCAGCATCTTCTGCGCGTCGGCCGCCGACAGCGGCTCGAGCCAGAGCCGCGAGATGCTGCCACGGGCCGCGCCCCAGTCCGGGGAGCGGTCCAGCAGCTCCGGCCGTGCGGTGGTCACGAGAAGGAGAGGGCCGCGCACGTCGCGAGCCGCCTGGCCGAGCAGTTCGAGCAGCGCCGGCTCGGCCCAATGGAGATCCTCGACGACGACCGTCGCCGCGCCGGTGGAGCACATCTCCTCCAGGAACTCGATCCACGCCTCGTGGAGGCGCTCGCGGGCCTCGTGGGGGTGCAGCTCCGCGCTCGGATCCAATCCGAGTGTGAGCCCGAGGATGCCCCGGTCCCCGAGTCGCGCGCGAACCGTCTCGTGCGTGTCGCCCGGGAGGATGCCGAGCCGCGCCCGCAGGATCTCGCCCAGCGGGTGGTAGGTGATGGCCCGGCCGTAGGCCAGGCAGCGGCCGACGTACCAGCGTTCGCCATTCGGAGCCAGCCGCTCGCGCAGAGCGCGGACGAGGCTTGTCTTGCCCACGCCAGCGTCGCCCACAATGGTCGCAAGGTGCGCCTGGCGCTGCTCCGCAACGCGCTCCCAGGTGGCCTGCAAGACCCCGAGCTCACCGTCGCGACCGACGAAGGCCTGGCCAAGCCCTCGAACCCTTCGCGGTGTCACGGCCGCCCGCGCGCGAACGAGCTGATGCCCGGCATCCACCTCGCGAATCTCGAACGCGTCGCGCGCGATTGCGGCAACGCGCTCGCCAAGCAGGACTTCGTCCTTGGTGGCGCGACGGACGAGGCGCCCGGCGGCCACGACCGGTTGGCCTGAGACGGTTGGCTGCTCGCCGCGGGACCTGGCGACGATCACGTGGCCGCTCTCAACCCCGATCCTCAGCGACAGGACGTCGCCGAAGCGAGTGGCCAACCTGCTGCGGGTCGCCAACGCCGCGTGCAATGCTCGCTCGGCGTGGTCCTCCTGCGCCACCGGAGCCCCGAAGGTCGCAAGGATGGCGTCGCCGAACGCCGAGTCGATGGTGCCGCCCGATGCCTCGACCTCCTCGCTCACCGCTGCACGGAGCTGCTCGAGAAACTGCTGGAGGCGTTCGGGATCCCGCTCGGGCTCGATGCCGAGCTCCGCGAACATCACCGTCACGAGCTTGCGCTCGTCCGTGGAGGGGACCGGCGCCGCGGGTCCCTCGTGATCGTGCGTCAGCACCGCGCGCTCGGGCGCCGGTCCCGTCTCGGCGACCGCGCGCCCAAGCGCCCTGCGCGCCGCCTCGATCAGCTGGCCGCAGCTCGCATACCGCTCGTCCCTGTCCTTGGCGAGGCCCGCGCGGAGCACCGGCTCGAGCTCCGGGTCGCCCGGCAGAGAGGGCGGCTCGGCGTGCATGTGCGCCCAGAGGGTCTCTGCCTCCGTCTCGCGACGGAACGGCGGTTCGCCTGCCAGGCACTCGTAGAGCACGCAGGCAAGGGCGTAGCCGTCCGTTCGGCCGTCGACCTCCTCGCCGCGGATCTGCTCGGGGGCCAGGTAGTCGAGCGTCCCGAGAACCCGCCCGGTGTCGGTCGAGGCGCCGCCGAGCTGCTTGGTGATCCCGAAGTCTGTCAGGTAGGCGTGACCCTGCTCGTCGAGCAACACGTTCGCGGGCTTGACGTCGCGATGCACCAGCCCTCTGCGATGGGCAGCGTCCAGCGCACTCGCGATCTGGGTCAGTATCCCGAGCGACGGCTCCGGCCCGAGCCTCTCATGAGCGCCCAGCACCGACCCGAGGTCGCTCCCCTCGACGAATCGCATCGCCAGGTACAGCTGTCCGTCGTGCTCGCCCGCCCGGTAGATCGGTACGACGCTTGCGTGGTCGAGCGACGCCGCAAGCCGCGGCTCCCGGAGAAAGCGGGCACGGAATCGGTCGTTCTCCGCCAGCTCCGGCGCGATCAGCTTGAGCGCCACGGGCCGGTCCAGCGAGACGTCCCAGGCTCGGTAGACCACGCCCATGCCGCCGCGGCCGAGCAGGGATTCCACCCGGTAGCCGGCGAAGGTCATGCCGGGGCTCAGCGCTTCGGTCAGCCCCTGCCTCCCGTCAGCGACCAGCCGAACCGGGTCCGGGTCTCGGCCGGGGCGAGCCCACCGGGCCGCGTCCCCCGGCGCACGAACACCATGGGCGCGGGCGGCCACGCGGCGAGCTCTCCGCGTGCACGGCCGAGGCCCTCCTCGCGCCAGCGCTCCGAGAGGCCGACCACCAGCAGGCCGGCCCCTTCCGCGAGGGCCGCCACACCGCGCCGGCCCCGGCTCGCCAGTAGGGGCTCGGCGACGATCCCCGCAGTGCGCTGCACGATGAGCGACGCGTCCGCCAGCAGGCGGCTCGCGTCGCGGCCGTTCGGCCGTGTGTCGGCCGCGCCGATGAGGCGGAGCGGCACGTCGAGCGAGCGGGCGGCCCACGCGCCCAGCTCGAGCGCGGCCCAGTCGTGACGGGCGGCGCCGAAGGGGACCAGCACGGGGCCCTCGCGGATCGGCCCGCCTGCCTCCATGTGCAGCGCCACGTCGCAGGGGGCCTCCGCGAGCACGACCGAGGCGTCGCCCTCGAGCGGGGCCTCCCCCGCGTCCATGAGGAGGAGATCGACGCTCTCCTGGCCCGCGAGGCGGACGATGTCCGCACCCCGGCTCGGAGACGAGAACGCGGCGGTCCTGACCGCGAGTCCCTCACCGATCAGCCGGCTGCGCCGCTCGGCGAGCCCGTCAGTGGCTGCGCCCAGCTCCGCCGCCGGGACGATGCCCGCCACGATCAGCTCGCGCGGAGGCTCCGACCCAGCGAGCGGCTCGGCGAAGCGGAGCAGAGCGTCCAGTCCCGACAGCGCGCGCGGAACCACGAGGAGCGCTCGCATGGGCTCCGCCCGAGGTGAGGGGTCTGACCCCTCTGTCCCCGGTTTGGGTCGTGGGTCGAGGTCGGGGTCTTGGCGCAGGATCGCCTGCTCCAGCCGCCTCAGCTCCCCGCTCGGCTCGAGGCCGAGCTCCTCCTGGAGCTCGCGCCGCGCGGCCCGGTACGCGTCGAGTGCCTCGGCCTGACGCGCCGACCGGTAGAGGGCGAGCATCAGCCGGGAGCGGAGGCCCTCCCGCAGCGGGTGGCGACCAACGAGCGCCTCGAGCTCGCCTACGAGCTCGGCGTGCCACCCACAGGCGAGGTCGGCATCGATCCGCTGCTCCAGCACCGTCAGGCGCAGCTCCTCGAGCCGTGCGATCTCCGCCTGGGCGAACGGCTCGTAGGCGAGGTCCGCGAGCGCGGGCCCTCGCCAGAGCGCGAGCGCCTCGCCCAGCTTTCGCGCCGCCACGTCGGGCGCCGCGCCGCGTGCTTCGTCCGCGAGCCGCTCGAAGCGGGCGAGGTCGAGCTCCGACGGCTCGACCCGGAGGACGTATCCACGTCCGTAGGTGGCGAGACGGCCGCCCCCGAGCGCCTTGCGCAGCCGCGAGACGTGGACCTGAACGCCCTTTGCGGCGGTCGCGGGCGGCACCGCGCCCCAGAGCTCATCGATCAGGCGATCCGTGGACACGACCTCATTCGCCTGGAGCAGCAGCACCGCCAACAGCGAGCGCTGCTTGACGCCGCCGAGCGCGAGGGGTTGATCGTGCTCGGACAACACCTCTAGGGGGCCGAGGAGCCGGAAGTCCATTCGCGTCACAAGGGCCAGCCACTGCGACCGTACCACCGCTCTACTACCATCGCGAGCGGTGGCTGCGCTGCTCGTATCGGACAGCGAACGCGAGTACACGGTGGGCCTGCTTCGCGGGCACTTGCTCTCTGGGCGGCTCACGACAGAGGAGTTCGAGCAGCGGGTCGACGAGGCCTGGCGAGCGCGGTTCGCGACCGATCTCTGGCGCGCGCTCCGCGCGCTGCCTGCGCCCGCGCCGCCCGCGCCGGCCGCGCCGCCCGCGAGGAGCCGTTCCGGGACGCCGTCGCTCGTGCTCGGCATCGTGGCCCTCTGCTTGTTCTTCTTCTCCTTCGGGCTCCTCTTCTTCGTCACGCTCCCCATGGCGATCACGGCCTGGGCGCTGGGGCGCTCGGCGCGCCGCTCCGGGGCGCGCGGCGCCGCGGTCGCGGGCGAGGCGCTCGGCATTGCCGGGACGCTGCTCAGCCTGATGCCGCTCCTCGGCGTCCTGGCGCTGCTGGGCGTGTTCTAGAGGTTGTCGCGCAGGTCGAACGCCTCGTCGGCGTCGTCCGCGGTGGGCTTCCGGAAGAAGCCGGGATTCACGCAGTCGAAGGCTTCCGTGTAGCCGTCGTAGGCGCGCTCCACACTGGCGCGGCACTGGGGCAGCGGCACGCCGGTCATCTTGACGCCGCCGAAGCCGTGCCGGGTCCGCTCGGCGGCCTCGAACATCTCCACGTCGATCTCACCGCGGAAGACCTTGTTCATGCAGCCCATGAAGCGCCGGCCGGTGTCCTCGTCGTCGTAGAGGTAGAGGTACTGGCAGCCCGACGAGATGCAGCCGGAGGGATGGACGACCCGATCGCAGAAGGAGCAGCACTGGCGGCATTCGTGCAGCTCGGCCGCGGTGCGTGTGGATAGGGGCGCCACCCGGCCAGTGTAGAGAGATGACCCGTCTCAGGCGAGGACACGCGCCGCGCCCTGCAGGCCCGACAGCTCCGAGCAGCAGGCGCTCGAGGCGGACACCCTGAACTCGGGCCCCAGCACGAGGCGCCGCTGCCCGACGGCCAGCAGCAGCTCGTGCTCGCCGGGGTGGTGCCCCACGACCTCCTTCAGATCCTCGAGGAAGCCGGCCGGCACGCCGCCCGACACCTCGAGCGTGAGCCGTCGAACGACGGCCTCCACCACGGCCTGCTCGGCGGCCTGGAGGAGCTCCTCCTCGGTCGGCTCGAAGGGGATGACCTCCTGGGCGACGAGCTTGGTCTCCCCCGCCTCCTTGTGGTCCACGCGCCCGCGCACGATCACGATCTTGTCGAGGTCCACCTTGTCCGCGTTGGCTGCGTAGGCCGAGTTGAAGACGAGCAGCTCGACCTGGCCCTCTAGGTCGTCGAGCGTGGCGAACATCATCGGATCGCCCTTCTTGGTGCGGATCCGCTTGCACTCGGCGATCATCCCGCCGACCGTCACCCACTCGCCGTCCTTCTTCGAGGCCAGGTCGGCCACGCTGCACTCGACCTTTGCCCGCAGGGCGTGCCGCACCTCCTTGAGCGGGTGGCTCGAGAGGAACAGCCCGAGCGTCTCCTTCTCCCACTCGTTCAGCTGCTTGCGCTCGTCCGGGAGCCCCGGCACGGGCGGGTCGTGGTGCGCGAGCGCGTCGGGGCTCGAGTCGCCGAAGTCGAAGAAGGAGCCCTGCCCGAGCTGGGCGTCCTGCTGGGCCTGCACGCCCGCCGCCTGGGCCTGCTGGAGCACCTCGAACTGCCCGGTGCGGGTGCCGGGCAGCGAGTCGAGCGCCCCGCACTTGACGAGCGACTCGACGCAGCGCTTGTTCACCGACTGGCAGTCCACCCGGCGGCAGAAGTCCCAGATCGAGGTGAACGGCCCGTCCTTCTCGCGCTCGCGCAGGATCGCCTCGACCGCCTGGTGGCCCAGCCCCTTCACGGCGTCGAGCCCGAAGCGGATGTTGCCCTCCACGACCTTGAAGTCGTGCCCCGACAGGTTCACGTCGGGCGGCAGCACCTCGATCCCCATGTCCTCGCACTGGGCGACGAAGAACGGGACCTTGTCCTTCGTGGACATGACCGAGGAGATCAGCGCGGCCATGTACTCGGCCGGGTAGTTGGCCTTGAGCCAGGCGGTGCGGTAGGAGATGAGCCCGTAGCAGGCGGCGTGGGAGCGGTTGAACGAGTAGTCCGCCGCGGCCTCGTTCACGGCCCACAGCTCGTTGATGACGCTCTCGGCCGTACCGGAGGCGCGTGCGCCCTCGAAGAAGCGCTCGCGCAGCGCCGCCATCGCGTCGCGGTTCTTCTTCCCGATCGCCTTGCGCAGGTCGTCCGCCTCGGCGCCCGAGAAGCCGGCCACCGCCTTGGCGATCTGCATCGACTGCTCCTGGTAGAGGATCACCCCGTAGGTGGCCTCGGTGATCGGCCGCAGGCGCTCGTCGATGTAGGAGACGGCGCCCGGGTTTCGCTT
>JBKGUS010000385.1:0-6483 GCA_046462295.1 Thermoleophilaceae bacterium
GATCCCGAGCCGGGCTTCGAGAACACCACGATCACGCCGATCGCCGGGGATGTCTGCGCCTTCTGGTTCTCGGCGGAGGAGCTCGGATCGGCCTCGCACGGGTACGGCGCGGAGCGCCGACCTCGCGCCGGGGCGCGCATCGTGGACCTGGCGCTCTTCTATGAGCGCAACAACCTGCTGCTCAACCCGGATATTGGCTGGGTGCCCGGCAACGTCTTCGCGACAATCGAGACCGGTTTGGAGGAGATGGCCAGGGCCTGCCAGGACATGTGGTTGCACGGCGTGGCGGGCGAGCGGCTCACCTTCGACCGGGCGCCGTGAGGGGTCCCGAGATCACGCTCACGCCCCGGCTCGATCCCCCGCCGGTCGGGATCGGCGTGGTCGCGCCGTACGACCTCGCACTGGACCGGGAGCTGTGGCGGTGGACCCCCGAGCCCGTGGCGCTGTACCTCACCCGTACGCCGCCGCTCGACGGGGCCGTGAGCACCGAGCTGGCGGCGGCGCTACGCGACGAGGAGGCGCTCGCCCGGGCCTGCCGGGAGGTCGCCGAGGCGGACCCGGGCGTGACGGCGTACCTGTGCACGTCGGCCAGCTTCGTCGAGGGCCTCGCCGGCGAGGCCCGGCTGCGCGCGGCGATGGAGCGGGGCGGCGCGCGCCGGGCGATCACCACGAGCGGCGCGCTGCTCGAGGCGCTGGCCGCGCTCGATGCCGGTCGCGTCGCGGTGGCCACGCCGTACGACGCCGAGTTGACGGCGCGGCTGGCGCTCTTCCTGGAGGAGGCGGGGCACGCGGTGGTGAGCAGCGCCCGCCTCGGGTTGACGGGCGACATCTGGCGCGTCAGCTCGACATCGGTCCGGGAGCTCGTCGAGGCGCTCCCGCTGGGCGAGGCGGAGGCCGTTGTCGTGAGCTGCACGAACCTGCCGACCTACGACGCCCTGCCGGGGCTCGAGGAGACGCTCGGCCTGCCCGTGGTGTCGGCGAACCTGGCCACCATGTGGGCCGCGCTGCGCGCGCTCGACGCCGTGCCGCGCGACCGGCCCGAGCGCCTGTTCAGCTGCTAGCGCTCCTCGATCACGGCGTGCAGGAACCGCTTGGTGCGCTCGTGGTCGCAGGCGCCAAAGATCTTGTCGGGCGGACCCTGCTCGACGATCTGGCCAGAGTCGAACATCATCACCCGGTCGGAGACGTCGCGCGCGAAGTGCATCTCGTGCGTGACGATCAGCATCGTGATGTCGGTCGTGGCCGCGATCTCCCGCAGCACGTTCAGGACGCCCGCGATCAGCTCCGGGTCGAGCGCGGAGGTGACCTCGTCCAGGAGCAGGATCTTGGGTTCCATCGCGAGCGCGCGGGCGATCGCGACGCGCTGCTGCTGGCCGCCGGAGAGCTCGTTGGGGTGCGCCTCGGCCTTCTCCTCGAGGCCTACGCGCTGGAGCATCTCGCGGCCCTGCTGCTCCGCCTCCTCCCTGCTCTTGCCGAGCACCTGCACCGGCGCCTCGGTGACGTTGCGCAGGACCGTCATGTTGGGGAACAGGTTGAACTGCTGGAACACCATCCCGATCTTCGTGCGGACCCGGCGCAGGTGCTTCTCGTTGGCGGGCACGAGCCGATCGCCCTTGGGCATGTGCCAGAGCGGCTCTCCGTCGACCCAGATGTGCCCGCCATTCGGTCGCTCGAGCGTCATCAGCAGCCGCAGGATCGTGGTCTTGCCCGATCCGCTCGGGCCGATCAGGGTCACCCGCTCGCCCGACGCCACGCTGAAGTCGAGCTCGCGCAGCACGACGTTGTCGCCGAACCGCTTGACGACTTTGTCGAAGGCGATCAGCGACGTCTCGTCGCGCCGATGGTCGGAGGTGGCGGCGGCGGTTGCTTCAGGCATGTCCCAGCCTCCTCTCCAGCTTTCTCATGGCGACCGCGCTGGGGTAGCTCGCGGCCAGGAAGATCAGTCCGGCGATCGTGAGCGGCTCGAGATAGCGGAAGTCCCGGCCGCCGATGGCGGTCGCCTCCTGCACCATCTCGGGGACGGCGATCAGGTACAGGAACGGCGTCTCCTTGAACATCGAGATCACGTAGTTGCCGAGCGACGGCAGCACGTTGCGAATCGCCTGCGGGAGCACCACGTGCTGCCACTGGTAGCGCGTCGGAAGCGACAGCGCGGTGCACCCCTCCCACTGGCCCTTGGGCACGGCGTCGATGCCGGCCCGGTAGACCTCCGCGTAGTAGCAGGCGTAGTGCACACCCAGGACCAGTATGCCCACAAACAGCCCCGACAGCGTGAGCCCCACCTCTGGCAGCACGTAGAACATGAAGAAGAGCTGGATCGGGATCGGCGTGCCGCGGACGAACTCGATGAACGCGGTTGTGAGCGGCGCGATCACGGGCATGTGCGCCCCGCGGATCACCGCGAAGACGAGGCCCAGCACGGCGGCGAGTGCGGAGGCCAACACGGTCGCCACCAGCGTGTAGCGCAGGAACGCGTCGAGGATGTCCGGCAGGACCTCCAGGGCGTAGTCCATGTTCCAGGTCACGCGGCCTCACGCTCCTCCGGGACCGGCCCGCGGAAGGCGAGGATCTCGCGGGGGGCCTCCCGCTGACCGAGCCGCGCCTTGGCGCGCGCCTCCAGCAGGTGCATGAACAGCGTTGCGACGTAGGCCAGGAGGAAGTAGACGACGAGCAGCAGCCCGAAGATGAACGCCTCGTTGCCCTCGCTGGCGCGGTACAGGTCGGCGACCGTGGTCAGGTCGGTCAAGGTGATGACGAACAGGAGCGGCGTGCTTTTGATCAGCTGGATGAGCAGGTTGTTGAAGGGCGGGATCATCAGCGGGTAGGCCTGCGGCAGGATCACGCGTCGCATCCGCTGGAAGGGCGAGAGGCTCAGGGCGATCGCGCCCTCCCACTGGGCCTTGGGGACGGCGTTGATCGACCCCCGCACGACCTCTGCGCCGTAGGCCCCGAAGTTGAGGCCGAAGGCGAGCACGCCGACCGTGACCGGGTCGAGCCGGTAGCCCAGCAGCGGCAGCGCGAAGAAGAGCCAGAACAGCTGGACCAGCAGGGAGGTGCCGCGGAAGAACTCGATCACGATCCGGGCGATCGTGCGCGGCAGGAGGTGCTCCATGCGCGCCAGCAGGCCGAGTGCGAACGCGACGACGACCGCGAGTGCCGCGCTGAGCAGGGTCATGTAGACCGTGACCCACAGGCCCGACAGCAGGTCGTCGGACCAGGCCTCGATCTCCAGGGCACCCATTTCGCCGGCCCGCCCCGTCGGTCAGGCGCCCTGGCAGAGAGACGCGGTCGTGACGTCCTCGGGTGGGGTGGTCTCCGGCCCGAACCCGAACGGCTCGATGATCTCGAGCAGTTCGCCGGACTCCTTCAGCTTCGCCAGCTCCCGGTTGAACGCCTGAAGCAGGTCGCGGTCCCGCTTGCGGAAGACGGCGCCGCCGCAGCCGAGCTGCTCTTCGCCGTCGATGACCGGCGTGAACGGCTCGGTCAGCTCGACGTCGGTGTCCGGGTTCTCCTTGAGGATGTCCTTGAGCGTGATGCTCGTGAGGCCGAAGGCACCGATGCGGCCCTGCTCGAGCTGCAGCAGACCGTCGCGGTTGCTGGGCACCTCCACGATGTTCGAGGACTTGACGCCCGACTCCTCGGCGTAGATACCCTCGACCGCCCCTCCCAGCACGCCGAGTCTGATCCCGGCATCGGCGACCGACTGGAAGTCGCTGATGTTCTGGGGATTCCCCGGCGGGACGAGGAAGGCGTTCGGCGCGCAGTACATCGGATCCGAGAAGGCCGCCTGCTCACACCGCTCGGGCGTGATGAACATACCGGCCGCCACGACGTGGAACCGCTGCGCCACGAGCCCCGGGATGAGGCCATCGAAGTCGACCTGCTGGGCCCGCACGTCGTCGATGCCCAGGTTGCCCCAGATGACCTTCTGGACGCTGGGGTCCATGCCGGTCAGCTCGCCGCCCTCGAGGTAGGCGTACGGCTTCTCCCCGGCGATACCGACGGTGATCGAGCCCTGGCTCCTCAGCGCCTCGAGCGCGCCGCCCGCGCCGTCCGTGTCGTCGTCGTCCCCGCACGCCGCCAGAACGCCGGGCGCCACGAGCAAGCCGGCGGTGAGGCCGCTGCGCTTGAGGAAGTCCCGCCTGGACCAGTCGCTCAAAGCATGTTCCCGCACCGAGGACCGGCCGATCTCCGACTGTCGCATCAAGATCCTCTCCCTCCGAGGCAGTTGTATGACGTATGATAACGTCCGCCCGCGGGTTGGCAAGCTGTACCCAGATCGCGATGGCGAGCGAGCTCAACCGTGTCGGGATCCTCTACCCCGGATATGCCGCCGAGGGCGACTTCGAGCTCTTGAATCGGCGTCTCGCGGGCGCCGCGGCCTTCGACGTGGTTCACACCTCGATCCGCGAGGACACCCACAGCGAGGATTCGCTGCTCGACATGGGGAGCCCGCAGCGGCTGATGGAGGGCGCGCGCCGGCTTCCGCGCGGCGTCGGGGCGGCCATATGGGCCTGCACGAGCGGCAGCTTCATCTACGGCTGGGACGGCGCGAGGGCCCAGGCCGCGCAGCTGGAGGAGGCGCTCGGCGTTCCGGTCTCGAGCACGTCCCTGGCGTTCGTCGAGGCGGCACGCGCCCTCGGGCTGCGCCGAGTCGCGATCGCCGCCACCTATCCCGAGGACATCACCCGGCGCTTCGAGGAGTTCCTCGCCCGGGGAGGCCTTCTGCCGGTGGCCGTCACGAGCCGCGGCATCGTCACCGCCACAGAGGTGGGCACGCTCTCGGGCGACGACGCGGGTGCGCTCGTCGCCGCCGCCGACCGCCCCGACGCGGACGCCGTTCTGGTGCCCGACACTGCGCTGCACACGATCGAGGCGATCGAGGCGCTCGAGCAGGCGGCCGGAAAGCCCGTCCTGACCGCCAACCAGGTCTCGGCATGGGAGGGACTACGGCTGGCCGGCGCCGACCCGATCCCGCAGGGGCCCGGACGGCTCTTCGCGGCTCTGGCAAGCCGCTCGGGACGCAGGCAGAGGAACACGATGCCCGCCTCGAGGCGGTGCGCGAGGCGATGGAGCGGCTGGGCCTGACCGCGCTGCTCCTCGCGGGCCCCGAGGACATCTACTACCTGACCGGCGTCAACCACGCGGGCTACTTCGCCGTCACGCTGCTCGTGGTCCCGGCCGACGGGCCGGCTCTCCTGGTGGCTCGCGCCATGGAGTCCGCCACCGTCGAGCTGCAGGCGCCGCGCTGCGTGCACGTCCCCTACGAGGACGGGTCGGACCCGTCCGGCGCGGCGATCGAAGCCCTGCGTCGGAGCAGTTCGGCAGCCGGGCGTGTCGGCGTCGATCGCTCGACGATGTACCTCCCGCTCGACGTGTGGGAGCGCATCCGCGAGCAGCTTCCCGAGGTGCGCTGGGCCGATGCCTCCGAGCTGGTCGCGGAGAGGCGGATGGTCAAGTCGCCCGGCGAGATCGCCCACGTGCGCCGGGCCGCCGCGATCTCGGACCGCGCCCTGCAGGCGGGGCTCGAAGCGGCCGGTCCGGGCACCACCGAGCGCGCGGTGGCCGCCGCGATCTACGCCGAGCTGATCCGCGCTGGAAGCGAGTATCCGGGCGTGCCTCCGCTCGTTCGCTCGACCCCCACGCTCTCGCTCGAGCACGTCACCTGGAGCGATCGGGCGCTCGAGCCCGGGGACGCGCTCTTCGTCGAGCTCTCGGCTTCGGTGGCCCGCTACCACGCGCCGGTCAGCCGCATCGCCCACGTCGGCGAGGCGCCCGCCGGCCTCGACGAGGCGGCCGGCCACGCGCTCACGGCGTTCGACGCGTTGCGGGGCGCGCTGCGGGCGGGCGAGCGTGCCGGCCGGGTCTACGAGGCTTGGCAGCGCGCCGTCGACGCGCGGCTCGGCCACTCGCGCTACGCGCGCCACCACTGCGGGTATATCACGGGAATCGGCTTTCCCCCCAGCTGGACGGGCAGCGGCACGCCGATGGGGCTCCGCGCCGGCAGCGACCTCGTCCTGCGCGAGGGCATGGTGTTCCACGTCTTCTCGTGGATTCTCGGCCAGGGACCGGCGGACTACGGCGTGTCGGACACGGCGCTCGTGACCGGTGACGGCTGCGAGCTGCTCACCACCACCGCCCGCGAGCCGATCATCATCCAGAGCCCGACCGGAGGTGGCTGATGCGTATCACCGGGCTGCGACCGACCCCCGTCGCCGTGCCCTTCCGAGAGGACGAGCGCTGGGCCTACGGCGGTCGCCGAGGGCTCGTCAGCGTTCTCCTCGAGCTGACCACGGACGAAGGGCTCGTCGGGCTGGGCGAGGCGCCGGCCTACCCGTCGACCGACATCGTCCTGTCGGTGTTGCGATCGATCGAGCCGCTCGTGCTCGGCGAGGACCCCTTCGCGGTCGAGCGCCTCATGAAGCGGATCCATCTCGTGGGGACCTGGCACCACGTGAAGGCGACGAGCCCCGCCATCGCCGC
>JBKGUS010000386.1:0-2918 GCA_046462295.1 Thermoleophilaceae bacterium
GGCCGGACCGGGAAGGCAAAACGAATGCCTCCGCAACGGGAGAAGAAACGGATATGGCTTCGGATCCCGGCGAGGCCGAATTGCTCGACGAACCTCGCGTCGAGCAACCCCCTACCAGGGCGTCCGCAGAAGAACCTTCCCCGACAGATACTTCCGGGGGGCCGGATCTCACCCCAGGAGGACGCTCACCCTCTTCAGCGGAGGACTCTCCCCCTCCGCCGACCCGAGCGGAGCATGAAGCGCCCCCAGAATCGGGTGTTCGCCCGACGCCACCCATCCTTTCCACCTCGAGATCGGCGCGGGTACAGGTGCGATCGATGTCTGATGTGTCCGCCGAAACCCTGCCCTCAGGCGAAAGCGACGTGCCCCGGCGCGAAGACACATCCATTTCGGCCGCACGTGAGCCCGGCGTGCACCAGGCTGGTCCCCGGAGTGCGGGCCGGACCACGCAAGAGGCGCAACGCGCATCCCGCGCTACAGAGAATCGGGGGCCGGATCAAGAACGTCCGACCGAGAATCCTCCCGACGCGTACGATGCCTTCGAGCATACCGGGACGCCGGTCAGGGATTATCCCGAACGATCAGAATCCGTCGATCCAGGTGGTTCGTCGTCTTATTCGACGCGGGAGAATGCATTCTCCCGCGTCGAGCCCACGATCCGCGTGACCATCGGGCGCATCGAGGTGCGTGCCGTCTCGCCGCCTGAGCCGCCACCGCGTCGGACCAAACAACCGACTCCAAAGATGTCGCTGGATGATTACCTGCGCTCTCGCAACGGAGGCACGCTGTGAGCAACGCGCTGGCTATCGCGGCTGTTACCGCCGTGTTGAAAGATCTGCTCGACAACGGCTTGATCGACCGAAACGTCAGCTCGACGATCGGCGCTCCGGTCACGATCAGCGCGCTGCCGCCCGATCGCGTCAAGACCGGTACCAGCGATCCCACGCAGCTCAACCTCTTCCTGTATCACGTTTCGCCGAACCAGGGTTGGAGCAACGTGGGCCTGCCGTCGCGCAATGGACGTGGCGAACGCCTCAGCAATCCACCGCTCGCCCTGGACCTGTTCTATCTCCTGACGGCCTACGGCAAACAGGATTTCGAGGCCGAGATCCTGCTCGGTTATGCGATGCAACTGCTCCACGAAACACCCGTCCTGACGCGTGATGCGATCCGGCGCTCGCTCGTCCCCACCTCGCCGGTAGGCGGGGGAGGACTCCTGCCACCACCGCTGAACGCTTTGCCCGCATCCGAGCTGGCCGAACAGGTCGAGCTGATCAAGCTGACCCTACAACCGACGAACACGGAGGAAACGTCCAAGCTCTGGTCGGCGATACAGTCGAACTACCGGCCATCGGTCGCCTACCAGGCGTCGGTCGTGCTGGTCGAGAGCACGCGACCCGCGAGATCTCCTCTGCCGGTGCTCACGCGCGGATCCGAGAATGAGGGCGCGGTCGTCGAACCGGACCCGACCGCACCGGTACCTCCCTTTCCCATACTGCTGGCGGTCACGCCACCGAACCGGCAGTCCAGCGCGCGGCTGGGAGACCTGCTCGGGATCTCGGGTCATAACCTGGATGGCGCGACCGTCCGGTTCACACATCCGCTCCTGACGGCGCCCATCTCGCTGACGCCGCAGCCGGGCGCCACGGCGACGGATCTCACGGTCAAGATCCCCGACGTGGCCGACGACCCTCAGGCGCCAGCCAAATGGCCGGCCGGCTTCTACACCGTGGCGGCCGTTATCAGCCAGACCGGCCAGCCGGAGCAAACGACCAACGAACTCGCCCTGGCGCTGGCGCCGACCATCCTGGCCATCACCCCCAATCCTGCGGCGCGCGACAACAACGGGCGGGTTACCCTGACCGTCACCTGCAAGCCGCGGGTGCGTCCGAAACAGCGTGCATCCCTGTTCTTGAACGACCGCGAAGTGCCGGCGCAGCCGCATCCATCGGTGACGGGCACATTGACGTTCCGCGTCGACGCCGCGTCCCTCGGCCAGCATCGGGTGCGCCTGCGCGTCGATGGCGTCGACAGCCTTCTCGTGGACCGCTCGGTTACACCGCCCGTATTCGACCCCAGCCAGAGCGTGACGATCACATGAACGAGACGACGGCCCAAAACTGGCACGAGCTCAACCAGCGTTACCTGCTGGCGGCGCTAGCCGGGGTGCGTGGCGCGCTAGAGCGGCATGCCGCACGCTCACAGAGCACGCCCGAGGAGCAGACCCGAGCACCGCACGAAGCCGCCGGTGACATACCGGCCCCCCCTGCTCTGGAGAGCCTGTGCGAGGCGTTCGGGCTGTCGTCTTTCGAGCGCGACGTGCTGCTGTTGTGCGCGGGCATGGAGCTGGATTCCAGCTTCGCCGCGCACTGCGCCGCTGCTCAGGACGATTCACAGCGTCCTTATCCGACCTTCGGCCTGGCGCTGGCGGCGTTGCCGCAGGCGCACTGGAGCGCGCTCGCGCCAGATGCGCCCCTGCGCTTCTGGCGGCTGATAGAGGTCAGAACCGGCGACACTCTCACCGCGAGCCCGCTCAGCATCGACGAGCGTGTATTGCACTACCTGGTCGGGGTGCCGTACCTGGACGAGCGTCTGCGAGGACTGGTGGAACCGCTGCAGACCTCGAGCGAGTTGCCGCCGTCGCATCGCGTCCTGGTCGACCAGATCGTGGGATTCTGGTCGCGGGCGCAAGCGATATGGCCCTCGATCCAGCTTTGCGGCGATGACCACGCCGGGAAGCAGGCCATCGCCGCTTCGGCCTGTGCCTCCCTGGGGATCAGGCCGTACACCGTCCGCGCCGCCGACATCCCAACTGCCGTGGCCGAGCGGGAGGGCCTGGCCCGCCTGTGGGAACGCGAAGCCGTCTTGAGTAGCGGCGCTCTGCTGGTGGACTGCGAAGATCTGGACGGCACGGATGG
>JBKGUS010000387.1:0-3248 GCA_046462295.1 Thermoleophilaceae bacterium
GTTGAGCGCCGCGTCCTCGCAGTGCCACGACATCGGCACCACCTGCCCGTCGCGTGTGCGCCCGTGCAGGGGCGTGGCATAGCGGTCGTGGCGCGAGGCCCAGTCGCCCTCCGAGATCTCGTCGCCGAGGTACTTGCCGCCATCGGCGCGGCCCAGCTCCATGACGATCTTCGAGGCGGGCTCGACCTCGGCGCGCGTCCCGTACATCGCCACCGCGACCACGGCCTGGACCCACGGCGGCTGCGGGATGTAGGCCTCGTCGTCGCGGCGCAGGTAGCGCAGCTTCCACTCGTCGAAGAGCACTACGCCGGCCAGCGTCGCCAGCCCGGAGCGGGTCAGCCGGCCCGTCGTGCGGTGCGCCTTCATGTAGTCGTCGAAGGCGAAGAACGCGGCGAACTCGAGCTCCGGGCGCGGCACCAGCTCGAGTGTCGCCTCGGTCGTGATCCCGAGCGTGCCCTGGTGGCCCGTGAAGAGCTGCTTCAGCGTCAGGCCCGTGGAGGACTTGCGCAGCTTGCGCCCGCCGCCGTCGCCGATCTCGGCGATCTCGCCGGTCGGCAGCACCACCTGCATCGAGATGACGAGGTCGCGCGTGTGGCCGAAGCGCGAGCCGAGCAGCGACCAGCCGCCCGTGCCGATCCGCCCGCCGACGAGCGAGCAGGGATACGAGGCCGGGTCGTCGGGATAGAACACACCGTGCGGGCGCAGCTCCTCGTTCAGCTTGAGCATGTTGATCCCGGGCCCGACCGTGACGGTGCGGTCCTCGAGGTCGATCTCGTGGATCTTGTTCATGAGCTTCACGTCCACGCAGATGCCGCCCCTGAGCGGGACCGCGCCGTCCGAGAGCCCGGTGCCGCCGGCCCGCGGCACCACAGGGATGCGCAGCCGGTTCGCGAGCTTCACGACCTCGGAGACCTCCTCGGCGCTGACCGGAAGCACGGCCACGTCGGGCATGAACTCCGCCCAGCGGTGCACGGGGAACGGCGCGGGCACCCGCGTGCGGCTCGCGCGCGAGGACACGTTCGGCAGCACACGGTCGTCGTCGCCGATGATCGCGCGCAGCTCGTCGACCACCGCGTCGTCGACGGCGCTCTTGAAGGCGACGCTCACGGCTTCCCGCCCACCTCGATGCCCGCCGACTGGGCCACGAGCTCGAACAGGTCCATCACGTCGAGCCGCCCGTCGGCCGCCTCGGTGAGCGGGCGCTCGGACCACGGGCAGGCGCTGATCAGCGCGTCCACCTCGAGCCCCGCCGCCCGCGCGACGCGGCGGCTCGAGATCTCGGCGGTGATCTCGGGCTTCTCGATCGGCAGCCCGCCGCCGCCGCCCGAGCAGTACGACCACTGGGTCACGTGGTCCACGTCCTTGAACTCGAGCCCGGGGATCGCGCGCAGGAGCTCGCGCGGCGCCTGGTGCACGCCCTTGCGCTTGTTCAGCCGGCACGGATCGTGGTAGGTGACCGTACGCTCTACCGGCTCGGTCAGCTGCAGGCGCCCGTCGCGCACCAGCTCGGCGATCAGCTCCACGCCGAGCACGATCTCGAACTCGTACCCGTCGCCAAAGAGGGCGGGGTAGTCCTCGGTGAAGGCAATGTAGTCGTGCGGGTCGGGCGCCAGGATCCGCTTGGCGCCGACCGCGCGCCAGTCGGCGACGTTGTGCTCGGCGTGCTTGCGGGCCAGGTCCGCGTAGCCCATCTCGGCCGCCGGGCCTCCGCAGCACCACTGCTCGCGCATGAGGCCGAACTCGACGCCGGCCTTCTGGAGCAGCAGCGCGAACGCGCGCGAGTAGGAGGTGCGGTAGAAGGCCGCCTCGCAGTCGACGAACAGCACGGTCTCCCCGCCCTCCGGGATGTCTAGCCCCTCGGCCCAGTCGCGCACGTGCTCCTGGCTGACCGGCGTGTCGCCGAGCACCGGCTCGTTGTGCGTCTCGACCAGGCGCTCGTTCCAGAGCTTCCAGCCCGGGCGCTCGTTGCCCGTCTCGACCATCAGCGCGCGCATGGCCTTCACGACGTCCACGGTGCGGGTGCGGTGCCGGTAGAAGTCGCCGGTGAAGAGGGTGTTCGGGCAGCGCAGCTCGCAGGCGCCGCACTGGGTGCAGTGGACGAAGTCGTCCGCCACGTCCTCGACGTCCAGGACCCCCTTCTCCATCGCGACGATGTGCGCGTGGAAGGCCGTCGGGGTGTGGTTCTCGTTGCGGGTGACCTGCATGACGGGACACACCTCGCGGCAGAACTTGTGTCCCGACGAGTAGCAACCGTAGGCGTTGTTGCGCCACTTCTCGACGAACTCGCGCTGGAGCTCGCCGTCGCCGTTGGGTGAGTACTCGGCCACTCCGGCCGCGAACGTACCATGCCGCACAAGGGCCGGCATGTTCGTAGGTAGCTTTGGGGCGTGAAGGCCCTCCGGATCACGGACCTGGTGAAGCGCTACCCGACGGGGACGGAGGCGCTGAAGGGCGTGTCGCTCGACATCGGGCCGGGCGAATTCTGGGGCCTGCTCGGCCCGAACGGAGCCGGCAAGTCGACGCTCATCCACTGCACCACCGGGCTCGCCACGCCCACCGCGGGGGAGATCGAGGTGTTCGGCCACGACGCTCTCTCGGACTACGCCGACGCGCGCCTGGCCGTCGGGCTCGCGCCGCAGGAGCTGAACCTGGACTGGTTCCTCACCGTCGCCGAGACGCTCGACTACCACGGCGCGTACTTCGGAATGCCGAAGCGGGAGCGGGTGGAGCGCGCCGGCGAGCTGCTCGAGGCCTTTTCCCTGAGCGGGAAGCGTGACGAGCGCACGCGCACGCTTTCCGGCGGGATGAAGCGGCGGCTCGTGCTGGCCCGGGCGCTGATGCACCGGCCCCGGCTGCTGATCCTGGACGAGCCGACCGCCGGCGTGGACGTGGAGCTGCGGCTCGAGCTGTGGCACTACGTGCAGCGGATCAACCGCGAGGGCACGACGATCCTGCTCACCACGCACTACCTGGAGGAGGCCGAGCAGCTCTGCGACCGCGTCGCCTTCATCAACCAGGGCGAAATCGTCGCGTCCGGCGCTAACGGCGAGCTGGCAGCCCAGTTCGGCGTGGCGAGCCTCGAGGACGCCTACCTGGCGCTCGTTGGACGCAAGGAGCTGTCGCGGGCGCACATCGGCGGAGAGGCCGCGTGAGCCCGAGGCAGATCCGGTTCCTCGCGCTGGTGCGTCGCGAGGTGAACCGCTTCATGAAGATCAAGCGGCAGACGGTCGGCGCGCCGCTGCTCGAGA
>JBKGUS010000388.1:0-5332 GCA_046462295.1 Thermoleophilaceae bacterium
GCTAAATGCAGGCACGTCGCGCGTGCCGCGTGTTGGCGCAGGAACTCGGCCCCAGCGTCCCGCCCCACGGCGACATCGGCGTTCGCGCTCCCGAACAAACCGGCGATCTCAATCACCTCAGGACGGGCCGCCGGGAGGTCCCCCTGGGGATCGGCTAGGGCGACGAGGCGCGCGGGTCGCTGCCGCGCCGCGCGGCGCAAGGCGGCAGCGCAGACGACCGCCGATGGGGCGAAGCGGATGGCGAATTCATCGACGAGGCAGCGCGCTTGGCCATCTTGCTGCCAGGACGCAGCGTGCAGCGGCGCAAGTCCGAGCGGTCCACACAAGATGAGGGTCGCGCCGGTAGCCTCGCGGGCACGCAAGATCTCTGCGATCGGATGGCCGATTGTCTTCCCCAGCCAGGGGAGCAGTTGGTCAAGCGCCGTCCGCAGGTCGGCGTTGTCGCCACCGCCAAGGCTGAAGAGGTAGGAGGCGCCATCGTCGTCGGACGCATCGGGCTCCGCGCCATCTCCCACGATCAACCGGAAGAAAACGTCGTTGCTCGTTGCCTCAACGAACATCGCCTCGGCTGTCGCGCTCTCGGCAACGTCGTCTGTCGAGAGAATGAGCAGCAGCGTGCCGGCCGGCGCGGGGTTCACGTAGATCAGCGGCCAGCCGAGCTCAACCGCGGCAGCCACTTCCTCCCATCGCGGGCCTGCGCCGAAACGCTGGTGTCCGGGGATCTGGCGGATGGCTGCCACGATCCCCTGAAGCTCACGGGACGCCCCGGTCGTGTCGCTGGCCAGTGGTGAGCTTGCAAGCGCCTGAACGGCTGCTCGGTAGTCGGCCTGGAGTTCGGTCGGAACACCGTCGAGCGTCGTGTCGCCGCCTAGCCGCCGGCCGATCTCGCGGGCACGGCCGGCATCAAGGACGACGGCCGCGCCGACGGGGTCTCCGGCGCGAGCGATCGCGTATGCCGCCCATCGGTGCAGGCTGCCGGCGCGTCGCGCCTGCCGCGCCCGTGAGGTCGTGTCGAGGCGTGCATGAAAGGCGAGCTCGGCCGCCTCGACCGCCTCACGCATCGCCTTGGCCGCCGCGGTCCAGTCGTCGCGCTCCGCTAGGAGCGAACCTAGGTGCCAGGCGGCCCCCTCGGCACTCCCCGGGATCAGTCGTAGGCCTGATAACGGTCAGCGCCTCCTGCACTGCAGCAATCGACTCATCTATGTCGCCGAGGTCGTTCAAGGCGACGCTCAGGGAATGCAGGGCGTGCGCGCGACGAATCGGATCCCTGATCAGGTCGCGCGCGGCTTCCAGATGGTCGCGTGCGGCTCGCAGGGCGGGCGTCGGGTCAGGTTCGTCCTCGAGGGTTCCGCCGTCATACGCATCGAGGTAGTCCTCAGGACTGCGGCGTGTCGAAGCCAGGTCCATGCGCCCGAGCAGTTGGTGAGCGGCGCCGACCAGCGCGTGGTCGCGAATGTCAGCAGCGTGATCGATGACGGCTTGAAACGCGGCCCGCGCCTCAGTGGCGTCGACCTCTCCGAGTTCGCTGAGATCCTGTAGGGCGTCGCCCAGGTTGAGCTGTGAGTACGCCCAATCGTCAGCGTTCCGCTGAACCGAGCGGACGCGTAGCGCCTCGCGGCAAAGCTGGACGGCCTCACGCGCGACGGCGACGCGGTCCTCTCGTTCCGACCGCCCAAGTGCGACTGCCAAGTTGGTTAGCACCATCGCTTGCAGTTCGCCCTGCTCGTCGTCGTCGGAGTTCTCGAGCTCGGTGAGCGCGTCTCGCAGCGCGCCGATCGCAAGCTCGAGGTTGTCTGCCCGGTCCCCGTGGATCCGCTCGCCGAGCGCCAGGCCGAGATGCATAAGCAAGCCCGCGGCCTGGGCACCCGAGACGGCAACTTCAAGTGCGGCTTGGAAACTCTCAATAGCGGTCTCGAGGTCATCCGCGCGCTCCTCGGTCGCGGAGTTGAGGAACGAAACTCCGCGCTGGTCGAGCAAGAGACACACCGCCCCTCCGAGGCCAATCTCAATCGCAGCGGGAAGGGCCTGATCCACCAGCTCCCGTACTCGCTTGTAATCACGCGCCTCCATCGCGGCGTCCAGCTCGGCCTGGACCGGCTCGAGGGCGTTCGCGCGCCGCTCCGCCTCGGCGGTCCCCTCCCGGTGCGCTGCCCACGCGCCGCGGAGGTCGCCGCTTCGGGCGCCTTCGACGAGCAGGGCCGCGCGGGCGAACACCGGACCGTAGCCCGGCAGACTTGACGCCTCGTCGACTTCGTCGGCAGCGGCGCTGGTGCTCAGCTGCGGAAACCTGTGGACCAGGGCGGCGTATTCGTCGAAACTCTCAACTACCACCAGCTCGCCGATGGCCTCACGGGCTGCTTCTCGTGACGCCGCCTGCTCGGCCGTTTTGGCGCGCTTGGCGCGATTTCGGGCGCCTTTCCCCATCCTGATGACCTTAGGCAGCCGTCCGGTCGGCGGCCGGCACGCACGTCTACGTCGCCCGCCGACATTTCGAAGCCCGTACCGGGGGGTTCCGGCGGTCGTGGTCCGTCCTGCCAGCCGCTGGCGTCCACCAGGCGTCTACGCGGGGGCACAACCGCGGCTAAGCGCGAACAACCTTCCGGTGTGCGATATCTGTGACTTCCAGGGCTTTAGTGCGCTCGTGCTGCCGCGCTTCGCCCCGGTTGTCAGGCCGTCCACGACTCATAATCGTGAGGTCGGTGGTTCGAATCCACCCGGAGCTATTCCGCGGGTTTGCAGGCATTTCGCCGCCGGAGCGCGTTCGCTAAGCGCTCCGCGCGCCCGCCTTAGGGTCCACCTGGGGTCCACGAGCTTTGCGCCGAGCCCGCTCGATCTGCTTCTCGGCGGAGATTCGTGGCTCTCCTTTGAGCTCTCGGATCACGTGGGTGTAGGTCATCACCGTCATCTGCGGCGAATGCCCCATCTGCTCCGCGAGCTCCGGATCGACATGCCGGCTCGGATCTGCAGGCTGGCGAACGCGTGGCGCAGGTCGTACGGCGGTAGCGGGTCGACGCCGGCTGCCTCCCGCCCCCTCTTCCAGACGCGCTGGCGCCAGTTGTTGTAGTCGTGCAGCCGCCACGGCTCGCCGTCGCGGCGGGGAAACAGCAGCCCGCTGCGGATGCCCGTGGCGAGCAGGTACTCCTGAACGTCGCGCCGGACGGGGTCGAGCAGGTCGATCGCGCGGGGATGGAATCCCCGCGCCTTCTGGCCGCCCACGATCTTGCCGACGATGTTGCGCTGCTCGACCAGGAGGGTGTTCTTGCGAACGTGCTTCACCTCCAATGCGAGCAGCTCCTCCGGGGTGCGGAGCCCCTGGTAGGCGACCAGCGAGACCATCGCCGCCGCGTACAGCTTGCCGTTGGCGATCAGCGCCGCCCGGATCTTCTCGACCTGGGCGGGCGCAAGGCAGACGACCGCTCGCTCGCGTCTGGCCGAGGGCTTCCTGACGGCCTTGACCGGGTTGACTTGCACCCAACCCCAGCGGATCGCCTGCTCGTACATCGCCTGCAGCACCACCATTGACTGGCGGACTGAATGGCGACCCACCCCGGCGGCCTCGAGCTTCGCCCGGAAATCGGCGATGACCTCGGCGTTCACCTCGCCCACCCGCATTGCGCCGAGGCGCGGCTGGACGTGAGACACGAGCATTCGCTCATAGCCCTTGAGTGTCCAATCGGCGAGGTTGGGAACGGCGTACTTCGCCCACCATTCGGTGGCCAGGTCCTCGACCGAGCGGTTGCGCTGCTCGAACAGGGCCAGCTCCCCGAGCGCCTTCCGGCGCCGGATCTCGGTCTCGAACCGATCGGCGTCGCTCTTGCGGTCGAAGATCCGCTTTCGGCGTGGTGAGTTTCGCCCTGCCACGCGCCAGCGAACCTCCCATCGCCCGTCGTCGCGCTTCGTCACGCTCACATCGCGCCTCCTCTGATCGATTGCAGTTGCGCCGCGAAGCTACTGCTCGTAGGCCGCGCGCGCGAGGGTTTCGGCGGCTCGTACATCGGGGCCTGGCGCGGGCGGACGCGCTTCCGCTCGCGAAGCGCATCGACATCAGCGCGCGGGATGGGCAGCCGATTTGAGACCTGGTACGCGTTCGGAAACTCGCCCTGCTCCACCAGCCGGTAGACGAGCGACCTCGATACACCCAGCCTCTCCGCTGCCTGCTTCGGAGAGAGATCGCTCACGCGACCAGCCTCGCCGCGCCGCCGGGTAGTCGGACACCCGCCCCTCGGCATCGTGGCCCCGCCTCGCTGGGTGGCCGGGCGGGTAGGGCGGGAGCCTGCGGGCTTGGCACTGGCCGTGGTGGGCGTCGCGTTCGTTGCAGAAGAGGATGTGGCGGCGGCCGATGTATTTGTGCTGGTCGGGGGTGTGTGTGGGGTGCCAGTGGTGGCCGGTGAGTTCGTGGTCGGCGCTCGCGAGGAAGTCGTCGCGCTCGGCGTCGTCCTGGCAGACAAATAGGACGAAGGGCGGCTCGGCGCGCTCGCCGAAGCGGCGGACCCCCTTCCTCGAAAGCCCAGGCGGGAAGCGAAAAACAGGCCGGGGGCGGGGCGGCGGCCTGTTGCGCTCCGGGGGGAAACCCATAGAGCGAAACAGATGGAGCGAAACACATAGAGGGAAACAACCGGCGTCGTCGATAGAACGTCGCATACGGGCCCTCATCGCCCTCGCTGCGTAGGGTGCAAGCGCTTTCGGCCGGGAGGACGGCAGTTCTTGCAATGGGCTCCCCACGAGGAAGGCCCGCATGTGCGGGCGTCTCTGAGTGGCGGGGCGGGATTCGAACCCGCGACCTTCGGGTTATGAGTTCGCGCGCTGGTGTGCCGGTCAGTTCGAAACCCGCACGCTAGAGCGGTTTTGGTTGCTCTGAGTTGCTCTCAGTTTCGCTCAGTTCTGTCCCCGAAACTGTCCCCGGCGGCCCGAAGCCGCGCTCGACGAGCTCGGCCTCGCGGCGGTCGTCCGGCATGTAGTCGGCGTAGATCAGCGTGGTCTTGTAGTCGCGGTGGCCCATCCATTCCTGCAACGTCCGTAGCGGCACCCCGGCGGCGGCCATCCTGGTGCCGAAGGTGTGGCGCAGGTCGTGGAATACGACGTCGTCCCGGACCCCGGCCGCCGCGACCGCCGCGTCGAAGCGCTTGCGCAGCTTCGAGGTGTCGTAAGGGCCGCCGGTCTCGGGGTGCGCGAAGACGAGATCGTCGTCGTCCTGGAGCACGGTGCGCTGGAAGTGCAGCTCCAGCTCGCGCGCCACACGGTTGGCGAGCGGGACGGAGCGGCTGCCGCGCCGCGACTTCGGCTTGCCGGTCTGGCCGCGATAGCGCTTGCGGCGCACCCGCACCTTGCCGGC
>JBKGUS010000389.1:0-11164 GCA_046462295.1 Thermoleophilaceae bacterium
CTCGGGCCGACCCAGCCGGGTGTGACGACCCCGGACCCGACCGAGACGGCCGAGGCGGCGTCGGCCGCGGCTCCCGCCTCGGGCCGGCGCCCGCGCACCCGGCGCCGCACCGCCCGCCCTGCCTCCCGCGCGGTCGCGACCCAGCGCCCCGCGCGTGACGGCCTCCTTGACTTCCTGCTCTCCGAATGAGGACCGGTCGCCGACAGCTCGCCGCCAGCCCCGTCCTGATCGGGGCCGTGACTCTGCTGGTCGCGATCGTCGCGGTCTTCGTCTCCTACAACGCCAACCAGGGGCTGCCGTTCGTGCCGACCTACCAGCTCAAGGTGGAGCTGCCGAACGGCGCCAAGCTCGTGCCCGGCAACGAGGTGCGCGCGGGCGGCTTCCGGGTCGGCATCGTCAAGGAGATCACGAGCGTGCGGAAGCGCGTGGACGGCGAGGTGCGCTCCATCGCGCAGCTCGACCTCGAGCTCGACTCGCAGATCGAGCCGCTGTCCGTGGACAGCGAGATCGGCGTGCGCCCGCGCTCGGCGCTCGGCCTCAAGTACGTCGAGCTCGTGCCGGGGGACTCCGAGGAGACGTTCACCGACGGCGACACCGTCCCGCTCGAGAACGCCGGCGAGATTACGCCCGAGCTCGAGGACGTGCTGGCCACCTTCCCGCCCGAGACGCGCAGGGACGCGCAAGCCGCGCTCGAGGGCTTCGGCGACGCCTTCGCCGGCCGCGGCGAGGACATCAACATCGTGATCCGGGAGCTGAACCCGTTCCTGCGCCACCTCACGCCGGTGATGGAGAACCTGTCCCACCCGGACACGGAGCTGCGCAACTTCTTCCCGGCGCTCGGCGCCGCGGCCGCGGAGGCGGCGCCCGTGGCCGAGGTGCAGGCCCGCCTGTTCGGGCAGATGGCCGACACGTTCGCCGCCATGAGCCGCGACCCAGAGGCGCTCCGCCAGACGATCGAGGAGAGCCCGCCGACGCTGGCCGTGGCGACCGAGTCGTTCCGCGTCCAGACGCCATTCCTGGCCCGCTTCGCCGACGTGTCGCGTGAGCTCGAGCCCGGCGCCGAGGAGCTGCGCCGCGCGCTGCCGCTGGTGAACGACGCCCTGCAGGCCGGCGTGCCGGCGTTCCGGCGCACCCCGGGCCTGAGCAGCCGGCTCGAGGAGCTGTTCGTCGCGCTCGAGGATCTCAGCGAGAACCCGAACACGCTGCTGGCGCTGCGTGACCTGCGCAGGGCGGTGCGCGGCACGCGGCCGGCGGTCGAGTTCATCGCCCCGTACCAGACGGTCTGCAACTACTTCGTCTACTTCTTCAACCCGCTCGGCACGCACCAGTCGGCCCCGGTACCCGGCGGCACCAGCGAACGCATCCTGGCGAAGCTGGCGGGCGGGACGCAGCCGAACAACCTCGGGACGACGGAGTCGACACGGCCGGTCGACGTGCCGGCCGACCAGGACCCGCAGGCGTCCACCCAGCAGTCGCTCCACACCCAGTACGGCGGGCCCGCGATCGACCCCAGCGGGCGCGCGGACTGCCAGGGCGGGCAGACCGGCTACCCGGACCGGCTCATCACCGACGGGCGCTATCCGCCGGACAATGCGGCGGGCGGCTTCCAGGGCGGCGGCAGCCATGTGGTGGTCGACCCCGACACCCCGGTGCTCACCGGCGGGACCTACAAGTCGCGCGGGCTGGGCATCGACCACCTGGAGGACGTGCCCTGATGAGCGCCTTCAAGGCGGGCGTCCTCACGCTGGTGGTCATCGCGGTGGCGAGCTACTTCGGCTTCACGAAGGCCAACCCGTTCGCGAACCCGTTCGAGCTCAAGGCGGTGGTGCGGGACGCGCAGAATCTGAAGTCCCGCGCGCCGGTGCGGATTGCGGGCGTGGACGTCGGCAAGGTGACCAAGATCGAGGCCGCCGAGGACGGCCGGGCGGCGGCCACGGTCACGATGGAGCTGACCGACGACGCGCTCCCGATCCACGAGGACGCGACGCTCGACATCCGCTCGCGCATCCTGCTGGAGGGCAACTTCTTCGTCGACCTGAAGCCCGGGTCGCCGTCCGCGGCCCACTACGAGTCGGGCGACACGATCCCGATCACGAGCACGACGGCGTCGGTGACGCTGCCGGACATCCTCTCGGTGCTGAAGTCGGACGTGCGCGCCGACCTCCAGACACTGCTGCGCGAGTACGGCACGGAGGCCCTGTCGAAGGGTGGGGCGGAGGCACTGAACGAGGCGTTCCCGTCGTTCGAGCCCGCCTACAAGTTCAGTGCGCTGACGAACGACGCGCTGCTCGGCGTCGAGCCGGAGCAGGACGTGCAGCGGCTGCTGCGCGGCCAGCAGCGCGTGTTCGAGGCGCTGGCGGATGACCCGGAGGCCCTGCGCGAGCTGGTTACCGACCTGAACACCACCGCCGCGGCGCTCGCCGGCCAAGACGAGGCGCTGGCGGCGTCCGTGCCGGCCCTGCGCGACACGCTCCGCGCCGGGCAGCCCGCGCTGGCCGAGCTGAACGCGGCGCTGCCCACCCTGCGGGTGTTCTCGCGCGAGGCGCTGCCCGGCGTACGCTCCTCGGTGGCCGCGCTCGACGTGGGGATTCCATGGATCGGCCAGGCGCGCCAGCTCGTCCAGGAGGACGAGCTGAAGGGGCTCGCCGCGGACCTGCGCCAGGCCGTGCCCAGCCTGGTGCGGCTGAACAAGCAGCTGATCCCATTCCTGAACCAGCAGCGCGCCCTCTCCTCCTGCACGAACCGCGTGCTGGTGCCGTTCGTCGAGGACGAGATCCCGAGCGTCGAAGAGGGCAACTCCGGCCACTCGGTGCGGGAGCAGATCAACCGCAGCTTCGTCGGTCTCGCCGGCGAGAGCCGCAACCACGACGCCAACACGCCCGTCTTCCACATCCAGGGGGTGGCGCCGATGAAGCTGGCAACGGGGCGCGTCGAGCCCGCTCCGCCGCCCGACCCGACCGTGCCGCCGCCGCACCGGCCGGACGTGCCTTGCGAGACGCAGGAGCCGCCGAACCTCGCCGCGCCGGCCGGCTCGGCGCTCGACCCGCGCTACACGCAGCTGGGGACGACGCCGTGAAGCTCGCGATCCGCAAGCACCTGTTCGACTTCCTGGCGGTCCTGGGCCTCTCCGTGCTCGGCATGGCGGTGGCCGTGTACATCCTCAGCCAGCAGGACTTCCGCTTTCCGCTCGTCGAGGAGACGCCCAAGCGTATCGCGATGGAGCTCGAGAACGCCCAGGCCGTGCAGCCGGGTCAGGGCCAGACCGTGCGGGTCGCGGGCGTGGAGGTCGGGCGCATCTCCGACGTGCAGCTCGAGAACGGCGTCGCCGTGGTCGAGATGGAGATCGAGAAGAAGTACGAGGACCTGATCCGTGACGACGCCACGGCGCTCCTGCGCCCCAAGACGGCGCTGAAGGACATGTTCGTCGAGGTGAGCCCGGGCGGCGGCCAGGTACTCGACGAGGGCGAGCGGATCCCGGTGGAGAACACGCTCCCGGACGTGGATCCGGACGAGATCTACGAGGCCCTCGACGAGGACACGCGCCCGTACTTGAGACTGCTGGTGTCGGGCGCCGGGAAGGGCCTGGACGGACGCGGTGACGACCTGCGCGAGGTGTTCCGGCGCTTCGAGCCACTCCACCGCGACCTGGCGCGGGTCATGGAGGCCACCGCCAGCCGCCGCGACGCGCTCAAGCGGCTGATCCACCGCTACGGGCTGCTGATGACGCACGTGGGCCGCCGGCCCGAGGAGCTGCAGCAGCTGGTGACCGCGTCGCGCGCCGTGTTCGACGCATTGGCGAGCGTGGACCAGGACATCTCGGCGTCCGTGGCGCGGCTGCCGGGCGCGCTCCGGGCGTCGGAGTCGGCGCTGAACGAGGTGCGTGAGTTCGCGCCCGTGCTGCGCTCCTCGCTGGAGTCGCTGCGGCCGCCGATCCGCAGGCTCGACGAGACGAACGCGGCGGTCACGCCGTTCCTGCGCGAGACCACGCCGATCCTGCGTGACGAGATCCGCCCGTTCGTGCGCGCGGCGCGCCCGTTCACCGACGACCTGCGGCTGGCCGCGCGCGACGTGGCGCAGGCCACGCCCGACCTCACGATCACCTTCGAGGAGCTCAATCGCTTCTTCAACATGGGCGCCTACAACCCGGGCGGCGCGGAGGGGCTCGAGGGCAAGTCGGTCGCCGAGCAGCGCGCCCGCCAGGAGGGCTTCCTGTACTGGCTCGCCTGGGTGTCGCAGAACGGCACCTCGCTGTTCTCGAGCGCGGACGGCCAGGGCCCATGGCGCCGCGTCACGATCTGCGGCGTCCCGGCCGCGGTGATCACGGCCCTGATCGGGACCGTGCTCACGGAGATCGGGGCGGACGACCCGGCCTTCGCGGAGGAGCTGATCGGCGGCGCGCTCGGCCAGACCCCGCTCGCGGGGAACCCGGGCAGTCCCGTCGACCAGATCCTCGACTCCCAGTTCGGCTCCTGCAACTTCACCGCGCTGCCGACGCCGCCCGGCACGCCTGGGCTGCCGTCCCTGCCCCCGCTTCCCGAGCTGCCCGTCACTCCCCCGGCGGTGCCTGCGCCATGAACAAGAACCCGCCCAGCGTCGGGAAGATCGCCGCGATGATCCTGTTCACCCTCTCGGTGTTCGGGCTGCTGATGTTCCTGTGGGCCTCGTTCGGAGGGACGCTGCCGCTCAAGCCGGAGGGCTACCGCTTCAAGGCCGCCTTCCCGGAGGCGTCGCTCCTCGTCGTGGAGGCCGACGTGCGGCTGGCGGGCGTGAACGTCGGCAAGGTCAAGAAGAAGGAGCTCGGCCCCGGCGGCCGCACGACGCTCGTCGAAATGGAGATCGACAACCGCTTCGCGCCGATCCGCAAGGACACGCGCGCGGTGCTGCGCCAGAAGAGTCTTCTGGGCGAGACCTATGTGGAGCTGACGCCCGGGAGATCGGACTCCGAGGACCTCGATGAGGGCGGCACCCTACCGCCCGGAAGCGTCGAGGAGACGGTCGAGCTGGACGAGGTCTTCCAGACTTTCGACCCGGAGACGCGCCGCTACTTCCAGGAGTGGATGCACGAGGCAGGGATCGTGTCCAGCGACCAGTTCTCGCAGGACTTCAGCGACTCGCTCGGCAACGCCGCGCCGTTCTTCGAGGACGGCGTGGACCTGCTGCGGCCGCTCGACGAGCAGGAGGTGGCGCTGCGACAGGTCGTGCGGGACACCGGCCGCGTGTTCGACGCGATCTCGCGCGAGGACGGGGAGCTGCGCGGGCTGATCGTGAACGGCGAGGCGACGTTCTCGGCGCTGGCGTCGCGCGACGACGCGCTGGCGGACACCTTCCAGGTGTTCCCGACCTTCCTGCGCGAGACGCGCGAGACGGTCAGCCGGCTGGAGGCCTTCGCGCGCAACACCGACCCGCTCGTGCGCGACCTGCGCGAACCGGCCCGGGATCTGGCCCCGACGCTGCGCGATCTCGGCGACCTGTCACCCGACCTCGAGAAGGTGTTCCGCGACATCAACCCGCTGGCGGACGCCTCCGAGCGCGGCGTGCCGGCGGCGGCGCGGTTCCTGAGGGGCGCGGAGCCGGTGCTGGAGGCGACCCACCCGTTCATGCGCGAGCTCAACCCCGTCCTGTCCTACCTCTCGTACGCGCAGCAACAGGTGGCCCAGTTCATCACGGTCGGCGGAGCGGCCCTGGCCGGGAACGGCGAGGGCGGCTACCAGGACGGAGGCTCGCTCGAGGAGCACTACCTCCCGCAGATGGCGATCATCGACGGGCGCTCGTTCGAGCAGCGCGCCGAGCGGCCGTTCTGGGAGCGGGCGAACGCGTACCACCAGCCGAACGCGTACGAGCGCGCGATCTCGCTGGGCGTGATCGAGAACTTCGACTGCGACCCCAACGGCGGCGAGCAGCGCAACCCGTCGGGCTCTGGCCACAACGCCGAGCCGCCCTGCTTCGTCGCGCCGCCGCAGCTCTACCAGAACGAGAAGTTCCCGCGGCTGAGGAGCGGCCAGGCGCCCTTCACTCCCGCGCCCGAGGGCCGCGAGGGGACTCAGCCGGCCACGCCGTAGCTGTTTCCGGTGCCGCTACGGCGGGCACCAGGGCGTCAGGAGGAGGAGGAGTCGAGATGCTGGGACGCTTTAGGAGAGGCTCGAGTACCGAGGAAGGACGGCAGGCAGGGGTGGCGACCGCCGAGCGGGAGAGCACGGCGGTCCGCGAGCCCGCTCGCACGGAACGTGCTGCGCCGGTCGACGACGCGGCGGCGGCGCGCCGCGTGCGCGCCCGCCAGCGCGAGGAGTTCGGCGGCATCAACTGGGGGTCGGCGTTCTTCGGCTGGCTCGTCGCGGTCGGGATGGCCGCCATCCTGCTCGGCCTGCTGAGTGCGGCGGGCGCGGCGTTCGGCCTGGGCGAGGTGAGCGACGCCGAGGCCGAGTCGAACGCCGAGACGATCGGCATCGTCGGCGGCATCCTGCTGATTCTGGTGCTGGGCGTGGCCTACTACTGCGGCGGCTACGTGAGCGGGCGCATGTCGCGCTTCGACGGCGGCCGGCAGGGCCTCGCGGTCTGGGCGCTCGGGCTGGCCGTGACGATCGTGCTGGCCGTGGCGGGCGCCCTGTTCGGCGCCGAGTACAACGTGCTCGAGCGGCTCAACCTGCCGCGCATCCCGATCGAGGAGGGCTCGCTGACGGCGGGCGCCGCGATCGTGCTTGCGCTGGTCGTGCTGGTGACGCTGGTCGCGGCGATGGGCGGCGGCAAGGCGGGCGAGCGCTTCCACCGCAAGGTCGACCGCGCGGGCTTCAGGGTCTGACTCAGAGCGCCTGAGCCACCCGCCCCGCCAGCTCGCGGTGGAGCCTGACGTTCTCGCGCCGGTCGGTGCGCACGACGCTGACCTCCGGGAACAGCGATTCCAGGTCGGCGCCCGCGGGCGTCGCGATGTGGCGTTCGTACAGCTCGCGGTCGGCGTGGCCGGCGACGGGGAGGAAGTCGAAGATCCCGCCGCCGCCGTTGTCGAGGCAGACGACGTTCAGCTCCGCGCCGGCGCGGCGGGCGGCGAACAGCCCTCCAACGTCGTGCAGCAGCGCGAGCTCGCCGGTGAGGAGCCAGGTGGGCGCGCCGGTGGCCAGGGCGGCGCCGGCGGCCGAGGAGACCACGCCGTCGATCCCGTTGGCGCCGCGGTTCGCCAGGAAGCGCAGGCGCTTGGGCGACTGGGGGAAGCACGCCTCGACGTCGCGCACGGGCATGGAGGAGCTGAGCCACACGATCGCCCCGTCCGGCAGCTCCGGCTCGAGCGCCGCCAGCACTTTCGGCTCGAACGGATCGGGCGAGTCGGCCAGGGCCGGCGGGACCTTGGCGTCGGCGTCGCGCCAGGAGCCGAGCCAGCTCGGGTCGCGCTCGGCCGTGCGCATCTCGAACGCCGCCGCGAGGGCGTCGAGCGCGGGGCCGGGGGCCGCCTGCAGCAGCAGCTCGGCCCGGCGCGTCGGCTCGTGCCAGGCGGCGTGAGGGTCGAGCACCACCTGCGGTGCGTCCGCCACCCATGCGCGGAGCGGCTTGGAGGTGGGCATGTCGCCCACTCGCAGGACGAGGCCGGGCGCATGGCGGGCGGCGAAATCGCCGGAGCGCAGCAGCAGGTCGTAGTGCGCCACGACGTGCGAGCGGTCGTGGTCGCCGCAGCGCACGCCCGAGGTCGGCTCGGCCAGCAGCGGCCAGTCGCATTGGGCGGCGAGCCGGGCGGCGGGGTCGGCCACCGGCTCGCCCACCGGGCCGCAGACGATCGCCCCGCGCGGGGTGGCGGCCATGCGTGAGGCGAGCGCATGCACGTCGTCGGCGTGGGGGGCGGTCGCGTGCTCGCGCAGCTCGGTCCAGGGGCGGCCGTCCGGGCGGCCCTCCCAGTCTGCCGGGTCGAGCTCCTCCTCCGCCTGGGGCGCGAGGGGCTCGCGCAGCGGGAAGTTGAGGTGGACGGCGCCGGGGCGGCCCCCGGCGGCGGTCCAGTATGCGCGGCACGCGAGCGCGCGGTGGTGGATCGCCGTCTCGCGGCCGGGTTCGTGCGTCCCGACCTCGACGAACCACTTGGCGGCGCTGCCGTAGAGCTTCAGCTGGTCGATCGCTTGGCCGGCTCCGACCTCGCGCAGCTCGGGCGGGCGGTCGGCCGTGAGCACAATGAGCGGCACGCGCGCCTCGAACGCCTCGACGACGGCGGGGTAGATGTTGGCGGCGGCGGTGCCGGACGTGCAGGTGACAGCCACGGGGCGCCCGCTCGCCTTGGCCATGCCGAGGGCGAAGAAGCCGGCGGAGCGCTCGTCGATCACCGAGACGGCCTCCAGGCCGGGCTGGGCGGCGAGCGTGAGCGCCAGCGGCGCGTTGCGGGAGCCCGGGCAGGTCACCGCGTGGCACATGCCGCAGCGGACGAGCTCGTCCACGAAGGCCTGGAGCGGGGCGTAGGTCCGGTTGATCGGCATCATGCGCGAGCGATGGTGCTCTTCATCCCGGGCTTCATGCAGCGTGGCGATGCCTGGAGGCCCGTCGCGGAGCTCCTCCCCGAACGCTATCCGAGCGCGCTGCTCGACCATCGCGAGCACTCCTTCGAGGGCCGCCTGCGCGAGATCGCGGACGCGGCGGAGGAGGGGGCGGTCCTGGTCGGGTACTCCCTGGGCGGGAGGCTGGCGCTGCGCGCGGTGTTGCGCGATCCGGGCCGCTACGCCGGCCTCGTCACCGTGGGCGCCACCGCCGGTATCGACGACCCGGCGCTGCGCAGCTCGCGCGCCGAGGCGGACGACCGGCTGGCGGCCTGGATGGAGGCGGCGCCGATCGAGGACGTGGTGTCGATCTGGGAACGGCAGCCGCTGTTCGCCGACCAGTCGGAGGGGCTGATCGAGGAGCAGCGCCCGGGCCGGATGAGCCACGACCCGGGCGAGCTGGCGCTGCTGCTGCGCACCGCCGGGCAGGGCGTGCTCGAGCCGGTCTGGCACCAGCTGCTCACGCTCGAGGTACCCGTGCTGGCGATCGCCGGCGCGCGTGACGAGGGCTACGTGGCGGCCGCGCGACGGATCGCCGACATGGCGCCGCGGGGGCGCGCCGCGATCGTCGAGGACGCCGGCCACGCCGCCCACCTGCAGCGGCCGCAGCGGGTGGCCGAGCTGATCGAGGGGTTCCTGAACCCCTAGCCCGCCGGGTGCGTATCACCGGATTGCACCCGTACGACGGAGGTGAGCATGAGGCAGAAGCGCGTTCAGCTGGCTGCCGCAGTCGCCGTGGTGGCGATCGCGAGCGTGGTGGCGACGACGGCTTTCGCAGGCGGCGGGAAGGAGGTCAGGGAGAAGCTGACCGGCGACGAAGAGGTCCCCGTCGTCCTGACCGACGCCGAGGGCAAGTTCAAGGCGAAGCTCTTCAGCGACCGGATCGAGTACACGCTCAGGTACGAGGACTTCGAGGGCGATGTCACGCAGGCGCACATCCACATCGGTCAGCGCCTCGCAAACGGCAACATCGCCGCCTTCCTCTGCAGCAATCTAGGCAACGGCCCGGTGGGTACCCCGGCCTGCCCGCCGGATCCCGGGACGGTCACGGACGAGATCACGGCCAGCGAAGTTGTGGCCACCGCGGCGTCTCAGGGGATCGGCCAGGGTGAGCTCGACGAGCTCATCGATGCCATCAGGGACGGCTGGACGTACGCGAACGTCCACAGCACCCTTTCGCCGGCCGGTGAGGCCCGCGGCCAGCTGAACGACGACCGCGACGACGACTAGCGGGCGAGCTCTTCGACCACTACGTCCGCAAGTGCCCCGGGCTCGAGCTGGACGCCGAGCCCGGGGCCCGGCGGCACCTTGAGCGTCCCGTTGCGGGGCGGCGGCAACGCACGCGCGATCGGCGAGTCGAACAGCTCGAGCGTCGCGAGGCCGCAGGCGAGCTTCACGTCTTCCGAGGCTGCCAGCTGGAGGGCGGCGGCGATGCCCCACGGTCCGTCGAGCGTGCTCGACAGGAACGCGCCGAGCCCGTTGGAGCGCGCGAGCGCCAGCGCCTCGCGGGCGGCCTTGAACCCGCCGGCGCCCGCCAGCTTCACGTTGACGACGTCGCACGCCTCGAGCTCCACGGCCCGCCTCAGCGCACGCCCCGTGCGGACGGACTCGTCGGCCGCGATCGGCGTGGAGACGCGGCCGCGCACCGCGCGCAGCTCGTCGAGCGAGCGGCAGGGCTGCTCCACGAACTCGAGGTCGTGGTCCTCGATCGCCCGGATGGACGACACGGCTTGCTCGACCGACCAGGCGCGGTTGGCGTCCACGCGGAGCGCCGGCCATGGGCCGACCGCCTCGCGAACCGCCGCCACTCGCTCGGCATCGTCTGGCAGCCCGACCTTCACCTTGAAGCAGGCGTAGCCGGCCCCTAGGCCCTCGCGCGCCCGCGCGGCCACCTCGTCGGGCGGCCCGGCGGCCAGGGTCATGTTCACGGGAAGGGCGTCGCGCACCGGGTCGGCCAGCGGGCGGCCCTCCTGGCGCGCCTCCAGGTCGAGCCGGGCGATCTCCTCGGCGGCTCGCGCCTGGGGCGGCCGGCGCCCGCCGCCGCCGCTGAGGGCGGCGATGGCTCGCTCGAGCGGCACGCCGTCGTAGGGCTCGAAGGGGGCCGCCTCGCCCCAGCCGACGGTGCCGTCGCTTCCCTCCAGCCGCAGCAGCAGCAGCTCGCGCTCGGAGAACACCCCGGAGGAGGTCACGAACGGCTCCCGGAACGGGATGGAGAGGCGCAGGAGCGTGCGCTTCACGATAGGAGCACGCCGGCCGCCAACAGGAGGGAGAAGACGGCGAGCAGCCGGCCGGTGGCGGCGAGGGCGCCGTTCAGGGCGGGGCCGTCGGTGCGCCGGGACACGGTCTCGATCAAAGGCGGCACGAGCGGCAGAGCGGCGAGCGTGAGCAGGAGCCAGGCGCTGAGGCCGCCGAACGCCCAGGTGGCGGCGGGGGCGGCGAAGGCCGCCATCAGCATGGCGGTGAAGAGCAGGCGCGTCCGGTCGCGCCCGAGCTTGACCGCCAGCGTGCGCTTGCCGGCGCGACGGTCGGTGTCGATGTCGCGCACGTTGTTGACCACCAGGATCGCCGCCGCCAGCAGGCCGACCGGTATCGCCAGGGCGAACGCCTCCCAGCGCAGCTCCTCGGTCTGGACGTAGTAGGAGCCGGCTACGGCCACGAGGCCG
>JBKGUS010000390.1:0-4032 GCA_046462295.1 Thermoleophilaceae bacterium
CAACTCGGAGGCGTGGTCGAGGCGCTGGTAGGCGGCCGCTGGGGATTCCCGCCACACGTCCACCGCCCGGTCGATCTCGCGCGCGGCGAGCCATGGCAGGGCGAAGCTGAGCGCCGCCGCCGCGGCCAGGAGTGGCGTTGCGACGCGCAGTGGAAAGTGGGCCCGTCGCGGCGGCCCTTCCTCGTCCCTCACGGCGGTAGCGAGCCCGAGCAGCGCGAAGGCGAGGCCGCCGAGCGCAGGCAGCTCGTAGAGCCAGTCGACGGAGGCATGAAGCAGCCAGTACAGGAACACCGCCAGGGCGGCGGCCACCGCCCCGGCGCCGGGGCCGGACAGACGCCGCCGGAGGGCGATAGCCGCGATGAGCGCCGCACCCAGCGCCCCGGCGAACAGCAATCCGCCTACGATGCCGGTCTGGGACAGTACCGCCAGCTCGAGGCTGTGGGGGTAGCGCGGCTTCTCCCGGGTATTGCCCCGCGCCAGATAGTCCTGCTGGAAGTTATCGCTGCCCACTCCGCGTACGGGCTCGCGTTCGAAGCTCTCCCAGGCAACGGTCCAGAAGTCGTAGCGATTCGTGCCGCCCGATCGGAGCCGCGCCGTGCCTTCGGCGGCGTCGTCGCTGGATTTGAATTCCTCCCAGTGCCCGGACACCTCCACTCGCAGGTCACCGGCCTGCGTCAGCGCGACGGCGGCGAGCGCCAGAGCGGCGACGGCGAGCACGCCGGTGCCGGCGCGCCGGATGCGCCGAACCGCTCCCGCCGCGGGCGTCCAGCGGAGATCAGCCAGCGCCGCCGCGGCGCCGAGCGCCGCGAGCACGGCGGAGGGCAGCACGATCGCCCGCGCCGCCTCGTCCACGAGTCGCGGCAGGGAGGGACTGGCGGCGGCATCGACCACGTCGAGGACGGGGCCGGCGGCAAAAGCGACGGCAAGTGCCGCCCCGCCGAGCGCCGCCAGCATGCGCATCCGGCCGGGGGCGACCGCCAGGAAGAGCAGCACCGCCACGGGGAGGGCGAAGAGCGACCCCCGGCTCTGGCCCATCAGCGCGAGTGAGGCCAGCAGCGACGCGCCCCCCAATGCCGGCCCGCGGATCAGGGGGTGCGGCTCGCGCGACGCCGCGAGCCAGAGGCAGGCGAGGGCGCCCATGAGCCAAAGCGCCACGTTCCCGTTCTGATAACCGACCGGCTCGCTGAAGCGGCCGCCCAGCAGATAATCATGCGGATCGGCGGCGGCGAAGCGCAGGAGCTCGACGAGCCCGACCAGGGCGATGCCCAGCCCGACGAGCCCGATCAGCCAGCGGGCCTCACGGGCGCCCACGGTCCAGAGCGAGAAGAGCGCGAACAGCGCCGCGTAGAGCAGCGCGCGGTTCCCGCCGTCCCAGGCGGCCGAAGCCTCTCCGGCCCACGCGAGCGAGCAGAGGGACCACGCGGCGAACAGCCCAAGCAGGATGAGCGCCGCGAGCGCCCCCCTGACGGGGCGGCCGGCGCGTGGGACCGCCAGGCCCCAGATGGCCACCAGCGCGAGCACTACGAGCCCGATCGGGTACCAGTCGGTCGGGTAGTAGCCGCCCTCGGTCGCGGCCAAGTAGAGCAGGGCGACGAGAGCGAGAACCTGCGCGGGCAGCCCTGGCGCGCGCCGCAGCACCCGGGCGTCCGCCAGCCAGTACCGTGCCCGCTCGACGGCCATGCTCTTCAAGCTCCTCTACTGGCTCGCAGTGCTCGCGGTGTCGCTGGCGCTCGTCATAGGCCTGATCCTGTTCTTCGAGTCCCGCGACCAGTCCTCCATCGAGGGTGCCGCGCAGCCGGGCCTCACGAGCGCCTGACCTGCGACACCTCCCGCCGTACCTGCCTGGCGAAGACGATTACCCGCTCGGCGGCGCTGTAGAGCGGGTGGCAGGCGCTCAGCATCAGCCTCTTGTAGCCCACCGGCTCGAGTACGGACAGATCCTGATCGTCCACGATCTTGACCCGCTCCACGCGGTAGACGAAGCGGCCGTCGGGCATGTCGACCCGTATCACGTCACCGCGCTTCAGGTCGTCGATGTTCCGGAACGGCGCGCCGTACGTCGTGCGGTGGCCCGCGATGGCCGAGGTGCCGCGCTCTCCCGGCAGTGGGGTGTCCGGGTAGTGGCCGGGCCCCTTGCGCAGGTCGCCGGTGTCCGTGCCCTCCACCACGTAGTCGGAGATGCCAATGGCGGGGATCTCGATGCGGGCGATCGAGTCGCCCTCGAGCGGCTCGCGCCGGAGCACGCGCTCGGGCGGGTCGAAGAGGGCGTCCTTCAGAGCGGCCTGCTCGCGTTCGGCCACGAACGCCGAGACGGGCTCCTGCCAGAGCAGCGTTATGGCGGCGTCTGTGATCAGGAGCACCCCGCTCACCATCATCACCGACGCCACGAAGCGCAGCACCGCCCGCATGCGTCGGAGTGTAGGTGGCCGGGTATACGCTTCCCGCCGTGACCCAGACGACCAGCGCTGCCACCACCCACGCGAAGCTTCTGGAGTGGGTGGACGAGGTGGCGGACCTGACCCAGCCCGACTCGATCCACTGGTGCGACGGCAGCGCGGAGGAGTACGACAGCCTCTGTGCCGCGCTCGTCGAGGCCGGCACCTTCGAGAAGCTCTCTGACGCGAAGCGGCCGAACTCCTATCTCGCCCGCTCCGACCCCGGCGACGTGGCCCGCGTGGAGGACCGCACCTTCATCTGCTCCGAGCGCGAGGAGGACGCCGGGCCCACCAACAACTGGCGCGACCCGGCCGAGATGCGCGAGACGCTCTCCGGTCTCTTCCGCGGCTCGATGCGCGGGCGCACCATGTATGTGGTGCCGTTCTCGATGGGCCCGCTGGGCTCGCCGATCGCGCACGTGGGCGTGCAGCTGACCGACTCGGCCTACGTCGCGGTGTCCATGCGGATCATGACCCGGATGGGCAGGGGGGCGCTCGACGTGCTCGGCGAGGACGGCGAGTTCGTCCCGTGCCTCCATTCGGTCGGGGCGCCGCTGGAGGAGGGTGAGGAGGACGTGCCCTGGCCGTGCGACGCGGACAACAAGTACATCGTCCACTTCCCGGAGACGCGCGAGATCTGGTCCTACGGATCCGGCTACGGCGGCAACGCCTTGCTGGGCAAGAAGTGCTTCGCGCTGCGGATCGCGTCGGTCATGGCGCGCGACGAGGGCTGGCTCGCCGAGCACATGCTGATCCTGAAGCTCACCTCGCCCGAGGGCGCGGTGAAGCACGTGGGCGGCGCGTTCCCGTCGGCCTGCGGCAAGACGAACCTGGCCATGCTGATCCCGACGCTCGAGGGCTGGACGGTCGAGACGGTCGGAGACGACATCGCCTGGATGAAGTGGGGCAAGGACGGCCGCCTTCACGCGATCAACCCGGAGTCCGGCTTCTTCGGGGTGGCGCCCGGCACGAGCGAGCAGACCAACCCCAACGCCGTGGCGATGGTGCGCTCGAACTCGATCTTCACGAACTGCGCGCGCACGGACGACGGCGACGTCTGGTGGGAGGGCATGACCGACGACCCGCCGGCGCACGCGACCGACTGGCACGGCAACGACTGGACGCCCCAGTCGGACGGGCCCGCCGCGCACCCAAACGCGCGTTTCACGGTGCATGCTTCGCAGTGCCCCTCGATAGCGCCGAACTGGGAGGACCCCGAGGGCGTGACGATGGACGCGTTCCTGTTCGGCGGCCGGCGCGCCACCGTCGTGCCGCTCGTGACCGAGGCGTTCGACTGGGAGCACGGCGTCTTCATGGGCTCGATCATGGGCTCCGAGAAGACGGCTGCGGCGGCAGGCGGGGGGGTAGGCCAGCTGCGTTTCGACCCGTTCGCGATGCTGCCGTTCTGCGGCTACCACATGGCCGACTACTTCAGCCACTGGCTCGAGACGGGCCGCCGCCAAGGCGCCCGCCTGCCCAAGATCTTCATGGTCAACTGGTTCCGCAAGGACGGCGCCGGGAAGTTCATCTGGCCCGGCTTCGGCGAGAACAGCCGCGTGCTCGCCTGGATCTTCCGCCGCTGCGACGGCGAGGCGGA
>JBKGUS010000391.1:0-4314 GCA_046462295.1 Thermoleophilaceae bacterium
GCCGAGGTTCAGCACCTCCACGAAGCCCGTTCCCGCCGCGGCGGCGTAGTTGAAGCGCCGCATGCCGACCCCGCCCACGGAGCCGGCCGTGGTCGCGGTGCCCGCCGTGTCCGCGGTCGTAGCGCTCGGCACCTTGCCCAGCGAGTCCTCCGCGACGTCGTTGCCGGTCAGCGTGTTGAACGCCACGTCGCGGCCCTGAACCGTGCTGTTCCGGATGTCGAAGCCCCGCACCTCGTTATTGCGGATGTCGAACGTGCGAAGTGTGTTGTTCCGCACGTCCTTGCTGCGGAGCGTGTTGTTGCGGACGTCTCCGCTGCGGATCGTGTTGTTCTTGAGCTCTCGGCTGTCGATCGAGCCCTTGGCGAGGCCATAGGACACGCCGCCGAGCGAGACGAACAGGGCGACGCAGGCGATCACGAGCGCCGGCGAGGGCAGCCGGCTCAGGCTGGGCTTCACGAAGGATCCTCCGGGGTGAGTCGGGGGTGGTTCAGGCTTCTCGGGAGGGAAACACGCGAGTCGCCTCATCGGAGCGGACCGGCGCGGCGTCCGTAGCCGGCAGCGTGACCCTGAAGCGGGCCCCGCCGCCGTCCGCTTCCGAGAGCTCCACACGCCCCCCGTGGGCGTCCGCCACGGCCTTCACGATGGCCAGCCCGAGGCCGCTGCCGCGACCGGCTGTGCCGTCCCCGGCTCCGCTCGCGAAGCGCTCGAAGACCCGCTCGCGAAGCGCCTCCGGCACGCCCGGGCCTCGATCGGCCACCTCCAGCACGGCGCTGTCACCATCGCGCCGGACCGAGATCGTGACGGGGGTGCCCGCCGGCGTGTGAAGAAGCGCGTTCTCCACCAGGTTGCCCGCCAGCCGGTGGAGGTCGTCCGCGACCCCGTTCACCGTGACCGGGCCGGGGAGGTCGAGCGAGAGGGGGTGGTCCGAGGAGAGAGCGCCGGCCTCGGCCGTCGCTTCGCGCGCCACCGCGGTCAGGTCGACGGGTACCGCGGGCACCTCGCGGCCGGCGTCGGCACGCGCCAGCAGCAGCAGGTCGGCCACCAGCCGCCGCATCCGGCGCGACGAGCGCAGCGCCGACTCGGCCATCTCGCGCCCCTCGCCCTCCAGCTCGGCCTCGAGCAACTCGAGGTTCGCCAGGATGCTGGTGAGCGGCGTGCGGAGCTCGTGCGAGGCGTCCGCCACGAACTCGCGCTGGCGCGCCAGCGTGGCCTCGGTCTCGCCGCGGGCGGCGCTCAGCTCCTGGAGCATGTCCTCGAACGTGTGGGCGAGGTCGGCGACCTCGTCGTTGGCGCGGGGCTTGGCGAGCGTGATGTCGGGGTTGCGGGTGCGGGCCACCTCACGCGCCGCGCGGGTGAGCCCCGCGATCGGCCGCATCGCCCGCTGGGCGACGTGCAGGCCGGCGATGAAGGCGAGCAGAGTGCCACCGAGCACGCCGAAGGCGAGGAACAGGCGGATGCGGTTGATCGTCGTGGCCGTCGTGTCCTGAGGCTTGGCGTACTGGACGAAGCCCACCGTGGTCGTGAGCGGCTCCTCTTTGAGCGGAGCGTTCAACTGATCGCTCTGAGCCCTGTTGGAGAGAGTCAGCGCGCGCGAGGCGACGCGATATTCACCCGAGTCGCTGAGGCCCTGGCTGAACGGATCCGCCAGCGGCGAAGTGCCCGGCGGGATGCGAACCTGCCCGTCCCGCTGGATCACCCGTACCTCGGCGTCGCCCGCCGCGGCCAAGGCCAGCGCCCGGTCGTCGACCGAGATCTCCCCCGCGGGCGTCAGCTCGGGGTCGAGGCTGTTCGCGATGTCCGCCACGGTCGCGCGCAGGTCGTCGTCGAAGGCGTCGTGCACGCGCTCCTCGGCCACCGCGCCGATCACGACGGCGAACAGGCAGAGAATCCCGAAGGTGAGGGCGGCGGTCACGACCGCGATCTTCAGCCGAACCGGTAGACGTGTCCTCACGGCTCCTCCCTCAGCACGTAGCCGGCCCCGCGGATCGTGTGCAGCACGCGCCGCTCACCCCCGAGCTCGAGCTTGCGTCGCAGGTTGGAGATGAACACGTCCACGGTGTTGGTCTCGGCAAACGGGTGGTAGCCCCACACCTCGTCGAGGAGGGACTGGCGTGACACCACTATGCGCTCGTTTCGCATCAGGTGCTCGAGCAGCTCGAACTCGCGTGCGGTGAGCTCGAGCTCGCGCTCGCCCCGGAAGGCCTCGCGCGTGGCCGGGTTGAGGCGCAGGTCGCCCACCACCAGGGAGGCGCTGCCGCGCGGCGGGCGGCGGCGAAGCAGGGCGCGGATGCGGGCGAGCAGCTCCTCGCGCTCGAACGGCTTGACGAGGTAGTCGTCGGCGCCGGAGTCGAGCCCCTCCACGCGCGCGTCGAGAGCGTCGCGCGCGGTGAGGATGAGGATCGGCACGTCGCCTTCGGTGCGGAGGCGGCGGCAGACCTCCACGCCGTCCAGCTTCGGCAGGCCCAGGTCGAGCACCACGGCGTCGGGCTCGAAGAGGCCCGCCTGGTCGAGGGCGGAATCGCCGTCGCCGGCCACGCGCACGTCGTAGCCCTCCTTGTCGAGCGAGCGGCGCAGCACGCCGGCGATGTCGGTGTCGTCCTCGACGACGAGCACTCGCGGGCGTCCCGACATGTCACCCATGGTAGGGAGGGTGCGGCCCCCCGCCGTCGAAATTGCCCGGGATGGCTACGCGCCGCCGCAAGCGCCGCCGGTCCCGGGGCATGCCCCCGCTCGCGCTGCCGCAGCTCGAGCAGCGCCACTGGGATGTGATCGGCCTCGCCCTGGTCGCGTTCGCGGCCTTCTTCGCATGCGTCTTCTACCTCGGCTGGGCGGGCGGCCAGGTGGGGGAGGCGATGGCGGACGGCTTCCTCTTCCTGTTCGGGGGCCTCGGCTATCTCACCCCCGTGGCGCTGTTCGCAGCCGGCGCCCTGCTCGTGATCCGGCCGATGATCGAGCAGGTCCACCCGTTCAGGAACGGCGCCGCCTGCCTCGCCGCTGCGCTACTGCTCGGCCTGGCGGCCGGGTCGCTCGGCCTCGGCCCGGGCGACACGCCGCGCGACGGCTTCCTCGACGCCGACTACCTGCGCCGCCACGGCGGCCTGACCGGCGAGGTGCTCTTCTGGACCTCGAGCACGCTGTTCTCCGAGGCGGGCTCGCACATCCTGTTCGTCTTCCTGCTGCTGGCAGGGCTCCTGCTGGTGACCGGCGCGTCGATCGCCGGTCTGATGACGGCCACCCGCGAGGCCGCCACCAGCACGACTGAGCGGGTGCGCGGCGCGACCCGCTCCCTGCACGCCGCCGCGACCGCGCCGCTCCCGCCCGGGCCGCTGCCAGGCGATCCGATCCCCGGGGTGCCCGACGCGGTCGAGCCGCCCGAACCCCCCAACACCGAGCCGGTGGTGCGCGCCACCCACGTGGAAGCGCCGGCGCTGGACGCCGCCGAGCGGTACCCGGACCTGTACGGGCACGAGGAGGACCGCGAGCCCGAGCCCGAGACGGTTGAGGAGCTTCCGGAGCTCCCCGCCGCCGAGGAGCCCGAAGCGCCCGAGGACGAGGAGCAGCTCCAGGAGGAGCTCACCCCGATGGGCAACCGCCGCTCCGCGGTCACCGAGGCCGACGACGTCGACTACCGCATGCCGCGGCCCGCCTTCCTGAAGCGCTCGAACGGCGCGCAGCGGGTCGACACGAAGGGCATCGAGCGCGTGGGCGGCCAGCTGACGGAGGCGCTCAGCCACTTCAACGTCGAGGCGCGGGTGATCGGCACCGTCACCGGCCCGCACGTGACCCGCTACGAGCTGCGCCTGGCACCGGGCATCAAGATGTCGAAGGTCGCCCAGCTGAAGGACGACCTCGCCTACGCGCTGGCGGCCGAGCAGGTCCGCATCCTCGCGCCGATCCCCGGCAAGCAGGCTGTGGGCGTCGAGGTCCCGAACCGCGTCCGCAAGATGGTCCACCTGGGCGACGTGTTCCAGGAGGCGCCGAAAGGCTGGTCGCCGCTGTCGGTCTGGCTCGGCAAGGACATCGCGGGCAAGGCGATCGGTACCGACCTCGCCAAGCAGCCGCATGTGCTCGTGGCTGGCACGACCGGCTCGGGCAAGTCCGGATGCGTGAACGCGATGCTCTCGTCGATCCTTCTCCGCGCTACGCCGAACGAGGTGAAGCTCGTGCTCGTCGACCCCAAGCAGGTCGAGCTGAACCACTACGAGGGGATCCCGCACCTCATCACCCCGGTGGTGACGAGCCCGCGCGTCGCGGCGAACGTGCTCCAGAACCTGATCAGGGAGATGGAGGAGCGCTACTCGATCATGAGCCTGG
>JBKGUS010000392.1:0-2827 GCA_046462295.1 Thermoleophilaceae bacterium
GTGTCGAACGTGTCGTTCGGGGTGTCGCCGGGCGCGCGCGCGGTGCTCAACTCCGTCTTCCTCCACCACTGCGTGGAGGCCGGCCTCGACCTGGCGATGGTCAACCCGAACCACATCACGCCCTATCCGGAGATCCCGGAGAACGAGCGCGAGCTGACCGACGACCTCGTGTTCAACCGCCGCGAGGACGCGCTCGAGCGGTTCATCGCCCATTTCGAGCAGAAGGGCGAGTCGGAGGAGGAGTCGGCGGGCGACCCGACCGAGGGCATGGAGCCCGAGGAGGCGCTCCACTTCCACATCCTGCGCCGCAAGAAGGAGGGGGTGGAGGACTGGATCGACCGCTCCGTCGAGAAGATCGGCGCGGTCCCGACGCTGAACGACGTGCTGCTGCCCGCCATGAAGGAGGTGGGCGACAAGTTCGGCGCCGGCGAGCTGATCCTGCCGTTCGTGCTCCAGTCGGCGACGGTGATGAAGCGCGCGGTCGCCCAGCTCGAGAACTACCTCGAGAAGATGGAGGGCCACACCAAGGGCAAGGTCGTGATCGCGACCGTGTTCGGCGACGTGCACGACATCGGCAAGTCGCTCGTCAACACGATCCTCACCAACAACGGCTACACGGTGATCGACCTCGGCAAGCAGGTGCCGGTGGACACGATCATCAACGCGGCGATCGAGCACGACGCGGACGCGATAGGGCTGTCGGCGCTGCTCGTGTCGACCTCCAAGCAGATGCCTACCTGCGTGCAGGAGCTGCACGAGCGCGGGCTCGAGTTCCCGGTGCTGATCGGCGGCGCTGCGATCAACCGCGACTTCGGGCGGCGGATCCTCTACCCGAAGGGTCGCGAGTCCGACGAGGTCTACGAGCCGGGCGTCTTCTACTGCAAGGACGCCTTCGCCGGGCTGGCCACGGTCGACCAGCTGATCGACGAGGACGCGCGCGGCGCGATCGTCCAGAAGTTCCGCGACGAGGCGCGCAAGCTGCGCGAGCAGGGCGTGCAGGTGGACGACGGGCCGCCCGTCACGGACGCCTCGGTCCGCTCGGCGGCGCGCACGGACGCGCCGGTGCCGGAGCCACCCTTCTGGGGCGTGCGCGACGTCGAGGTCGACCTCGACGAGGTGTACCCCTACCTCGACCGCCACGTGCTGTTCAAGCTGCACTGGGGCGGGCGCGGCGTGAAGGGCGAGGACTGGGAGCGGCTCGTGAACGACGACTTCGCCCCGCGGCTCGAGCGCATGTGGCGCGAGCAGGACTACCTCCAGCCGCAGGCCCGGCTGGGCTACTTCCCCTGCGCCGCCGACGGGAACGAGCTGGTGGTGTTCGACCCGGACTCGCCCGACCGCGAGCTGGAGCGGCTGGTGTTCCCGCGCCAGCCGAAGCATGACCGGATCTGCCTGACGGATTTCTACCGGCCCTTGGATTCCGGCGAGCGCGACGTGGTGGCTCTGCAGGCCGTGACGGTCGGGCCCGAGGTCACCGAGCTGATGGCACGGCTGGAGCGCGAGGGCGAGTTCGCCGAACAGCTGTTCACGCACGGGCTGGGGGTGCAGACGGCCGAGGGACTGGCCGAGTGGCTGCACTCGGAGGTGCGGCGCGGCCTGGGGATCGATCTGGACCAGGGCCGGCGCTACTCGTGGGGCTACCCGGCCTGCCCGGACCAGTCCGAGCACGAGAAGGTCTGGCGACTGCTCGACCTCGAGAAGATCGGGATGACGCTGTCGGACGGCTACGCGGTGACGCCGGAGCAGTCGACGGTGGCGATCGTGGCCCACCACCCTCAGGCGGTGTACTTCGGAATGAAGTCCGGATTCATCCCGAAGGAGAAGGCACCGGACGAGCTGATCGCCGGGACCGAGCGCGGCGGCGAGCTGCCGGCGCGGGCCTAGGCGCCCACTTTAAGGAGGAATCCAGTGGGATTGAGCGACTACAGGGTGCAGGCGTTGCTGGCGGTATCGGACCTCGACCGGGCGAAGCGCTTCTACGAGGACCAGCTGGGGCTCGTGCCTGGCGAAGAGGAGGAAGAGGCCGTCCGCTACCCGTGCGCGGACGGGAGCGAGATCGGCATCTACCTCTCGCCGGGGAACGCAGGCAAGTCCCCGGCGACGCTCGCCGGCTGGTTCGTCGACGACCTCGACGAGGTGATGGCCGAGCTTGCGTCGCGGAACGTGGCCTTCGAGCGGTATGACCAGCCCGGCCTCAGCACCGACGAGCGTGGCGTCTTCGACGCCGGGCGGTTCAGGGCCGCCTGGATGAGGGACCCCGACGGCAACACGCTGGCGCTCACCGAGCTCGCTTGACGTTCCTCCTCTGCTACGTCCGCGGACCCGAAGGCCTGATCGTCGAACTCGCCGAGCGGCTCGACGGCGCGCCGGGCTGAACGGCCAGACTGAACCGCCCCGGGTTTGGGGATGCGATCGCCGGAGCCGCTCCAGCGCGGACGACGGGTGAAGCGCGCCTCGCGGTCAGCGGCGGCCAGGGCGGCGAGCCGGCCGTGGTGGCGACCTTCGCGCCTCGTCCTCGGGGGTGGTGGGAGCGCGTGGGATTGGCACCTGGTTGCGCCCGCGCTGCGCGTGCGCGGGCACGACGCGGTCGCCGTCGACCTCCCAGGCGAGGACGAGTCGGCCGCGTCGTGCCCGCGCTCGCGCAGCGCGGGCGCCACCCGGTGCCAAAACCACGCGCTCCCACCACCCCCCTGGATGAGCGCGAAGGTCGCCACCGCGGCCGCCTCGCCGCCCTGGCCGCCGCTGACCGCGAGGCGCGCCTCACCCGTCGTCCGCGCTGGAGCGGCTCCGGCGATCGCATCCCCAAACCCGGGGCGGTTCAGTCTGG
>JBKGUS010000393.1:0-5796 GCA_046462295.1 Thermoleophilaceae bacterium
GTCGCCGCGGACCTGCTCGCCGCGCAGCCGGCGCCCGCGTTCGCGCATCCGCTCGTCCGCCAGGCGGTCTACGAGGATCTACCGGTCTTCCGCCGGGCCGAGGCGCATCGCCGCGCCCGCGCGGTCCAGCAGGCGCGCCGCACGGCGATGCGCCTCGGCCCGGCGGAAGACCGGTAGATCCTCGTAGACCGCCTGGCGGACGAGCGGATGCGCGAACGCGGGCGCCGGCTGCGCGGCGAGCAGGTCCGCGGCGACCAGCGCGTCGGCGGCCGCCCGTGCTCGTGCACGGTCGAGCTCGGCCAGGTCGGCGGCCACGGCGAGGGACGATCCGTCCCCGAGTACGGCGATCGCACGGGCGAGGTCCGCGGCGTCCGGGCCGAGGCCCATGAGCCGTGCCAGCACCGCGCGGCTCGCACCGGCGGGCGCCAGCCGGCGCACCCGCTCCGGCGTGGCCGCGTCCGGCTCGCGTCGCAGCTCGCCCAGGATCTGGCCGAGGAAGAACGGGTTGCCGCCGGTCGCCTCCGCGCACGCCAGCGCCAGCGGTGGGTCGGCCAGACCCAGCGCCTGGCGCACGAGCTGCCCGACCGCGTCCTCGGACAAGGGTGTCAGGACGGCGAGCGGAGCGGGAGCGTGCGCGAGCGGCGACCCGGGGCGGGAGCCGATCACGAGCGCGATCGGCAGCTCGCCGACGCGTGGCAGGAGAAACGATACGAAGCGGAGGGAGGGATCATCGAGCCAGTGCGCGTCGTCGACGAACAGCGCGAGCGGCGCCCGGACCGCGAGGTCGGACAGCAGCCAGTAGAGGCCGTGCAGCGCCGCGAGGTCGCCCACCCCGCCCTCGCCGGTGAGCACGGGCCGAGCCAGCGCGGCGGCGCCGGTGAACACGTCGTCTGTCGCCGCCTCGCGCAGCACCGGTCCGAGCAGCTGCCGGGCCGCGCCGAACGGGTGCTCGGTCTCGAGCCCCAGCCCTCGCGCGCGCAGGACGCGCAGGCCGCCCTGCGCCGCGTCGAGCCCCGCCGCCTCGAGCAGCGCGGTCTTGCCCATGCCCGCCGCGCCCTCCACGACGACCGCCCCCCCGCGGCCGTTCGCCGCCGCCGCCAGCGTCGCACCGACGAGCCCGAGTTGCTCGTCCCGCTCGAGCAGCTCGTTCGCCGCCATCCTCACCGACTATAGGCGTTCAGTTTCAGGGTTCGCCCCCGATGCGAAGCACGCGGCGGTGCGGCACGCTCGACCCATGGATCTTCGCTCCCGCCTGACCTTCGCCAACACCACCTCGGTCCTCGCCCTGTTCGTCGCGCTCGGCGGGACCTCCTACGCAACCGTCAGCATCACCGGAAAGGACGTCCGCGACGGCACGCTCACCGGAAAGGACCTCCGCAACAGGTCGCTCACCGGAAAAGCCGTCAAGCCCGAGTCGCTGGGCAGCCGCCAAATCAAGAACCTGCGCGCCCGGGACTTCCGTCGCGGCGAGCTGCCGCAAGGCGCGACCGGCGCGCAGGGCGCAGCGGGACCGCAGGGCGCACCTGGGCCGACCGGCGCAACTGGCCCCGGGGGCCCGGCCGGCGCGACGGGACCCGTCGGGCCCACCGGCGCGAACGGCGCTCCGGGCGCGACGAACACCACTACGCGCTTCGGCCCCGACACCGTCGTGGGCGCCACCGGCTCCCCGGAGACGATCGTCTCCACCGCGAGCTGCGAGGCCGACGAGCAGGCGACGGGCGGCGGTTTCGCGATCGGCAACTTGTCGTTCAACGACGACGACCAGGTCCGCTACAGCGCGCGCGAGGGCCGCAACTGGCGGGTGATCGTCGACGACTGGAACGGCGATGGCGCCCGGGTCAGAGCGAACGTCGTCTGCGCCTCGCCGTGATGGAAGAGCTTCCCGAGACGAGGACATCGCCTACGAGAACGGCCGGTCGCCCGAGCCGCTCGTGCTGGCCTCCGAGCTGGCGGAGCGCGAGCTCGCCGGCAGCCTCGTCGACCTCGGAGCGGCGCTGCGACGCGCCGGTCGCCGCGTCGACGCTCGGGAGCGTCTCGCCGGCATCGGCTCGCGCCGCGAGCTCGCGGGCGCGCTCGAGTTGTCCCGAAGCTGAGATTTCAGGGTCCGCCCCCGATGCGAAGGCCGGCCGCCCTAGGGGAGGGTTGCGCCCATGGATCGCGGTCAGCCGCTGCGGCTCGTGCTCGAGTTCACGCCGGACATCCGCCCGATCAGCGGGTCGCTGATCGCGGAGGGCGAGCCGCCGCGGGAGTTCCACGGCACGCTCGAGATGCTCGCCGCGATCGAGCAGGCGCGTGAGCGCGCGCCCGGTCACAGGACGCTCGGCTTCGGCGCCTCTGGCGACGTGCAGGAATCGACGACAGGAAGTGAGAGACCATGAACCGACGGATCGCAGCGGTCTGCGCCGCAGGGACGCTGGCCGCCGTGTCGGCCGGACCGGCCATGGCCTTCGAGCCGATCGAAGGCGTGTGGCGGACGGAGACCTCGACGAGCGCCGAATACCTCATCCAGAAATCCGCGCCCGGCGTCTTCAAGATGACCACCATCAAGGGCCGGACGGACTGCCAGCCGGACGAGAGCGGGTTCCGGGCTCTCGTGACGGAGGAGATGGAGGTCCGTGGGGCGGGACTCGACTACGTGTTTGACCCGGTCTATCGGTTCAACAGCACGTGTCAGGTCGACGGCATCGGACAGGGAATCGCGCGCGTCACGAGCACCGATCCGCAGAGCTTCCGCCACGTGCTCTGCAGCGCCCGTCCCGGCATGGGCGCGCCCCAGGTCGACGCCGACTACCAGCCCACGGCCTCCACCACCGTGTGCCGGGTCGGCATTCGCATCCGCGAGCCACAGGCGCCGGTGACGGTGAAGGACGTCGCGAAGGTCCCGCCGGCGCCGCGCTGCACCGCCGCCCGGCGCAAGCGCGGCCGCGTCGCCAAGCTGCGACTGCGCGACTACGCGAACGAGCCCGTTCTGTCACTCCAGGTGCGGCTCGGCACCCGCGTGGTCTACAGCTACGAGTACCCCGGCGTCCTGCGGCGCACGGTTAAGCTCCGCCTGCCGAAGCGCGGCGTGCGGCTGCGGCTCGTCGTCGAGACGACCAGCAACAAGAGCTTCGAGACCTCACGGCGCTTCGCCGCCTGTCACCGCGCGAAGGCGCGCAGGTGATCCGCTCGGCTGCGATCGTCGCCGCGGTGCGCCACGCGGCGCCGCGCGCCAGTGGGCCCGAGCCTTGCGCGGCGGCCGCCCGGGCGACTTCGCGGACGCGCTCTCCGGCGCGGCGACCGGGGACGAGGTGGTGGTCGCGCCCGGCAACCACGTCGTGTGCTCCGTCGTCGGCCTGGCGGCGGACTCGGTCGTCGTCCGCGGGCCGGCGGCGGCGCCTCGGCCGCGGGTCTCCAGCACCGGCTCGATGCTGCTGCTTGTGTCGGGATCCGGCGTCACGGTCCGTGACCTGCGCTTGGAGGCGGCCGACGCCCCGGGCGAGTTCGTGGTCAACGAGCAAGCGAAGGGCGACATCCAGGCTCGCGGCCGGACTGCCCACAGCGCGCGCCTACGACCTGCGGCATTCCTTCGTCTCGCTTCTGATCCACGAGGGCCAGTCGATTCTCGAGGTCGCGCGGCTGGCCGCCCGACCAGGCGATCGCCGCCTGCGGGTCGGCGAAGGTGGGGGCCTCCGAGATGTCGAGTCTGACGGGCTCGCCGTCGGAGACGAGCGCGACCAACCCGGTTCCGCGCAGATGGATGTTGAACAGGCCGCCGGCGAGCATCCCCGCTGTGCCGCCCTTGACCCGCGTCACGTCCCAGTCAATGCTGCCTGGAAGGCGAGGACGTTGGCACCGTTGACGGTTAGCGAGTCGTCGCCCATGCGCAGCAGGTGGACGAGCATGGCCTGGTTGGCGAGGAACAGCTCGCCACTGCCCGACGCCTGCATGAGCCTCAGCTGCCGCAGGTCAGCGAGAGCATCGACATCGCGCGGCCGCCCGAGGACGTCTGGCGGGCGGTCGGCACGCCGGAGCGCTGGTTTGAGGGCTATCTCGAGACCCGCGCACGCTCGGCCGACTACCCGGGGCCCGACACGCGCGACGACCACCTCTACCGCACCCGTCGGAGGGAGGAGGTGGATGCGCGAGTGACCCGCTCGGAGGCGCCGAGTGTGCTCGAGGAGGACCAAGAGGGGAAGACCTTCTCCCGGCACATGCGCTACAGGTTGAGCCCGTCTCCTGTGGGGACCTCTCTGCGGGTGGAGGACGACGTGAGGTTCAAGGGCCTCGGCAAGCTGGCCGCGCCGATCGCCTCGCGCGACATCAAGCAGCGCTGGGAGACCTCGCTCGCGAACCTGAAGGCCACAGCGGAGGGCGGACAGTAGTCACCGACTCCACCGCGCCGGTCCTGTTCGTGCATGCCGTGGGCACCGTCTTCGTTATTGCTACACGCTGCGGCTGCGCCTCGCAGGCTGGCGACGAGCCGGACCCGGTCACGGAGGCCCGGCTGGAGAAGGGGCGCGTCGCGGAGCGACGCAGGCCCTGGCGGAGCGTCCGAGGACCCGGAGGTGTTCACCTGAGGTGTCGCCCGCCGGGCGTGAGCTCGCTCCTCAAACTGGCCTCAATTTCGATGGTGGGAGACGAAGCGGATTTCGCCCGCCTGGATCCTCTCGTCGCGCAGCGCATCCCCGAGCCCCCGCACGCCCAGGGATCAACGAAGAGCAGGGCAGCGTCTCCCCCTGATCACCCGGTCGGTCGTGCCAGGAGCGGCGGAGGGCGTCAGCTCGAACTCTTAGCCGTCGCCCGGCCGGGGCATTGCCGTAATGCGCAGCCCGGCGCCCCCCTGGAGGCCGAGCGCCGAGAGGTGGCTCTTCACGGCAACGGCGGCGTTCGAGGTCAGCGCCAGCATCGCCGTCTGCGCAATCCTCAGGTCTGCTCGCCGACCGCGAAGCGAACCTCGCCGCCCTCGATCTCAGCGTCGAGGCCCTCGACGACAAGGTCCTCGACGTTGAAATCGAGGGCGGCGAGGTCCGCTTCGCGGTCGGCGAGCCGACCTGAGGGGTTGCGCAGACGGGGATGCTGGCGCTGACCTCGAACGCAGCCGTTGGCGTGAAGAGCCTGGTTTCGGCGCTCGGCCTCCACCGGGGCGCCGGCGTGCGCATCACGGCGATGCCCCGGCCGGGCGATGGCTACGAGTTCGAGCTGACGCCCTCCCCGGCTGCTGGCGCGAACGACCGGGTGGTCAGGGGAGACGATGGGTGCCCTGGTCTTCGTCGATCCCCCGGCCTCGGCGGCGCTCGAGGACGCGTTGCTCGACGCGAGGATCGAGGCGGGCGAGGTCCGCTTCACGTTCCACCAGCGAAATTGAGGCCGGCTCGAGGAGCGAGTCCACCCCCGGCGGGCGACACCTCAGGTGAACACTTCCCGGTTCCGCGGACGCTTCCGCCGGCGCCTGCGTCGCTCCGCGACGCGCTCCACCTCCAGCCGGGCCTCCGTGACCGGGTCCGGCTTGGCGCCGGCCTGCGAGGCGCGCCGCAGCGCGTCGCCCACAACAAGGACGATGCCCACGGCGTGGACGAGCAGGACCGGACGTCGTGGAGTCGGCGACTACTGTGCGCCCTCGGCTGTGGCCTTCAGCCTCGCGAGCGAGGTCTCCCAGCGCTGCTTGATGTCGCGCGAGGCGATCGGCGCGGCCAGCTTGCCCAGACCCTTGAAGCTCACGTCGTCCTCCACCAGGAGCGAGGTTCCCGCAGGAGAGGGGCTCAGGCTGTAGCGCACGTGCCGGGAGAAGGTCTTTCCCTCCTGGTCCTCCTCGAG
>JBKGUS010000394.1:0-7816 GCA_046462295.1 Thermoleophilaceae bacterium
TCTCGCCGCTCTCCATCCCGCTCCTGATGGCGAACGCGGCCTCGGGTGTGGTGGCGATGAAGCACGACCTGCGCGGCCAGTCGTTTGGGACGGTGTCGGCCTGCGCCGCCGGCGCCCACGCCATCGGCATGGCCGAGCGGCTCATCCGCTACGGCGACGCCGACGTGGTCGTGACCGGCGGCAGCGAGGCTGCCATCACGCCGCTCGCCACCGCCGCGTTCACGCGGATGGACGCGCTGTCCGACAGCGGTGTCTCGCGCCCGTTCGACCGCCGCCGCGACGGCTTCGTGATGGGCGAGGGCGCGGGCATCCTCGTGCTCGAGGACGAGGAAGCCGCTCGTGCCCGCGGCGCGCGGATCCTGGGCTACGTGCGCGGCTACGCCTCGACCTCGGACGCGCACCACCTGACCGCCCCCGAGCCGACCGGCCGCGGCGCGGCGAAGGCGATCGAGCTGGCGCTGAAGGACGCGGGCGTGGGGGCGGAGGACGTCGTGTACGTGAACGCGCACGGCACCTCCACGCCGCTCAACGACCGCTCCGAGACGAACGCGATCAAGACGGCGTTCGGCGAGGAGCGGGCCGCTGAGCTGCCGGTCAGCTCAACCAAGTCCGCGATCGGGCACCTGCACGGCGCGGCCGGCGCGGTCGAGGCGATCGCCACCCTGCTGGCGCTGCGCGACCGCATCGCCCCGCCCACCCTGAACTACGAGGAGCCCGACGAGGGGCTCGACCTGGACTACGTCCCCAACGAGGCACGTCCTCTCGCCGGTGCCAACGGACAGGCGATCGGCATCTCGAACGCATTCGGATTCGGCGGGCACAACGCCGTGCTCTGCCTGGAGGCCAAATGAGCGCTCTCGCTGAACGGACGACGAACGGCCGCCCGCGCGTCGCGGTCGTCGAGGAGCAGCCGCGTACGCTGGACGCGTACGGGCGGCTGGAGGCCCTCTGCGACCCGGGCTCGCTGCACGTGATCCGCTCCACGGTGCTGCCGCGCCGGGAGTCGAAGCGGATGCAGCCGGGCGACGGCGTGGTCGGGGCGGCCGGCAGCGTCGCCGGCCGGCCGGTCTACTGCTACGCGCAGGACCAGTCCTTCGCCGGCGGCTCGCTGGGCGAGGCGCACGCCGACACGATCGTCCGCGTCATGGAGCTGGCCGAGCGGGCCGCGGCGCCGGTGGTCGGCTTCGTCGCCTCCGGGGGCGCCCGGATGGACGACGGCATCGCGGCGCTGGCCGGCTACGGGCGCATCTTCCGCCACAACGTGCGTCTCTCCGGCCGCGTGCCGCAGATCTCCGTGATCAGCGGCGTGTCGGCGGGCGGCGGCTCGTACTCGCCCGCGCTGACCGACTTCGTGGTCATGACCGAGCAGTCGGCGATGTTCCTGACCGGGCCGGCCGTGGTCCGCGACGTGATGGGCGAGGACGTGGACGCCGCCGCTCTGGGCGGCCCCGGCGTGCACGAGCGCAATGGCGTGTCGCAGTTCGTGGCGGCCGACGACCTCGACGCCGTTCGCACCGTGCGCGATCTGCTCGCGTTTCTCCCGCAGCGCGCCGGCGACATGCCGCCGATTGGGCCCCCCCACGCCGTGCGGCCGCTGGACCCGGGAGCACTGGTTCCCGAGAGCGGGCGCAAGGTGTACGACATCCGTGGAGTGATCCAGACGCTCGTCGACGGCGGCGACATGCTCGAGGTCTCCGAGCGCTGGGCGCGCAACATGGTGACCGCGCTGGCCCGCATCGAGGGCCGCCCGGTCGGCGTGATCGCGAACCAGCCCTGGTTCCTGGGCGGCGTGATCGACGCCGAGGCGGCGCAGAAGGCCGCCCGCTTCGTCCGGACCTGCAACGCCTTCGGCCTGCCGCTCGTGGTGCTCGTGGACACGCCGGGCTTCCTGCCGGGGACCAAGCAGGAGGCCGCCGGGGTGATCCGCCACGGGGCGAAGCTGTTGCACGCGTTCTCGGAGGCCGTGGTGCCTAAGGTCACCGTCGTGCTGCGGAAGGCGTACGGCGGCGCGTACATCTGCATGAACTCGAAGGACCTGGGCGCGGACCTGTCGCTCGCCTGGCCGGATGCCGAGATCGGGATCATGGGCTCGAAGCAGGCGGTCGGGATCGTGCACAAGCGCGCCCTCGCCGAGGCGGACGACCCCGACGCGGAGCGCGACCGGCTCGCCGACGCGTACGCGGACGAGCACGTTTCGGCTGCGGTGGCGGCGCGCGAGGGGTTCGTGGACGAGCTGGTGGAGCCGCACGACACGCGCCGCCGGCTGGCTGCCGCGCTCAGCGGGCTCTCGCACACCGGCCTGTACGGCAACGGCGGAGGGAACATCCCCCTCTGATGACGACGTACGTCGCCCTGGGGGACTCGTTCACCGCCGGTCTCGTGCCGGGCGAGCCGCGCTGGGCGGACGAGGTGGCGCGGGCGCTCGGGCCGGACACGCGCTACGAGAACCTGGCCTGGGTCGGCGCCACGAGCGAGGACGTGGAGCGCAAGCAGCTCGAGAAGGCGCTGGGCCTCGATCCCGACGTCGTGACGATCGTGTGCGGCGCGAATGACGTGCTCGAGTCGGTGCGCCCGGACGCCGACGCGTACGCGCAGCGGCTGGCGCGCATGTTCGCGCGGCTGCGGCGCGAGGCCCCGGACGCGGAGGTGGTGACCGCCACCTACCCGGACATATCGCGTTTCCTCGACCTGCGTCCCCGCACGCGCGCCCGCGTGGAGAAGGGGATGCGCCGTTTCAACGCAGCCTGCCGGTCGGTGGCGCGGAACCACGAGGTCGCGCTGCTCGAGGGATTCGACCACCCCGCCGCCACGGAGCGCGGCACCTACGCCGCGGACGGGTTCCATCCCTCGGAGGAGGGCCACCGCCGGGCCGCCATGGAGTTCCTGCGCGCGCTGAAGGGCCGCTTCCGGCCGCCGCGCGAGGCCCCGGCGCGTCAAGCCCCCGCGTGACGGACGACCGCTTCGTCACAGGCGAGCGGGCGAGCGCACCCTCGCGCACGATCGGCGACCGCTTCGTGACCCCTCCCCGGACGATCAGCGACGAGGACATCATGTCCTTCGCGCGGCTGACGGGCGACATGCACCCGCAGCACACGGACGCCGAGTGGGCCGCCGGCAGCCGCTTCGGCGAGCGGATCGCCCACGGGCTGCTCGTGGAGGCGTGCGCGGTGGGCCTCGTGGACTTCGACCCCGAGCGCGTGGTAGCGCTCCGCCGCGTGGGCGACGCGGTGTTCAAGCTGCCAGTGAGGATCGGCGACAGCGTGCACGTCGAGGGCCAGGTCGTCGGGAGCCGGGGGCTCGACGACGACACCGAGCTCGTGGAGCACCGGTGGCGGGTCCTGAACCAGGATGGTCGTATGGTGCTGCGGATGAACGTCGAAGTCGTCTGCCGCCGCGCCTCCTGACCGATGCTCCTCGACGGAAAACGCCTGCTGATCACGGGGGTTCTGACGAAGGGCTCAATCGCGTACTCCGTTGCCGAGAGAGCACAGCAGGAAGGCGCGGCGATCGTGCTGACCGGGTTCGGGCGGACGCGTCGTATGACGGAGCGCGCGGCCGCACGCCTGCCCGACCCGCCCGACGTCCTGGAGCTCGACGTGAACTCGCCCGACGACTTGTCTTCCCTCGCTTCCGAGCTCTCGTCCCGATGGGACCGCCTGGACGGTGTCCTTCACGCCATTGCCTTCGCCCCCGGGGACGCCCTCGGCGGCAGCTTCATGACCGCTCCTCCTTCCTCCGCTGAACTCGCATTCCGCACCAGTGCCTACTCCTTCAAAGCCCTGGCCGAGGCTTTTTCGCCCCTGATGAGCAACGAAGGGGGTTCGTTCGTTGGCATGGACTTCGACGCCTCCGTCGCCTGGCCGGTCTACGACTGGATGGGCGTCGCCAAGGCGGCTTTGGAGTCGGTCTCGCGCTATCTCGCGCGGGACCTCGGGCCTTCCGGGATACGTGTCAACCTCGTCTCGGCCGGGCCGATCGACACCCCTGCGGCGGGCGGCATCCCGGGCTTCGACGGCCTCGCGTCGATGTGGGGCAAGCAGGCGCCGCTGGGGTGGGACGTCAAGGACCCCGTCGCGGTGGCCGACACCGTGCTCTTCCTGCTGTCCGATCTCTCGCGCCGGATCACCGGGGAAATCGTGCATGTCGACGGCGGCTTTCATGCGATGGGCGCCCCGCTGCGGCCATAATCGCGCCGAGTGCTACTCGCCATCGACGTAGGCAACACCCAGACCCATCTCGGCATGTTCCGGGACGACCAGCTCGTGGAGCACTGGCGCTTCGCCACCGTGCGGTTCGCGACGGCGGACGAGCTGGCCACCCAGGTGGCGTCGCTGCTCGGCCTCAGTGATCTCCGGCTGCGCGACGTGGACGCCGCGATCGTGTCGTCGGTGGTGCCGACGCTGGCACATGAGTACGAGCAGCTGATGCGGCGCTACCTGGACGGCAACGGCGCGCTGGTGGGCCCGTCGCTGAAGACCGGTATGCCGATCCGCATCGACAGGCCCCAGGAGCTCGGCGCCGACCGCCTGGTGAACGCCGTGGCGGCGTTCGACCGAGTGCGCGGCGCGTGCATAGCGGTCGACTTCGGAACAGCGATCAACTACGACGTGGTGTCGAGCCGCGGCGAGTACCTGGGCGGCGTGATCTCACCCGGGATCGAGATCTCGCTCGAGGCCTTGGCGGCCCGCGCCGCTCGCCTGCCCCGGGTGGACATCGAGGAGCCGCGCCATGCGATCGGGAAGGGAACCCAGGAGGCGATCCAGGCTGGCGTCGTCTACGGCTTCGCCGGCCAGGTGGACGGAATCCTGGGCCGGCTGCGCGAGGAGCTGGGCGAGGAGGCGACGGCGATAGCAACCGGCGGCTTCGCGCAGGCGATCACACCGTTCTGCGAGCAAGTGGACGAGGTGGACGACCTGCTGACCCTGACCGGCCTGAAGCTGATCTGGGAGCGAAACCGCAGCTGAGCGGCGCTACGGTTTCCCTCGAGATGCCAGTACTCACCGATCCCTGGACGCTCGGCGGACGCACCATCGAGAACCGCGTCGTCCTGGCGCCCCTCGCCGGGATCGGCAACTGGTTCGTGCGGCTCCAGGCGCGCCGCTACGGGGCGGGCCTCGTCATCTCCGAGATGATCTCCAGCTTCGGCCTCGCGCACGGCAACGAGCGGACACTCCGCGAGTTCCTCCGCATCCATCCGGACGAGCATCCCGTCTCGCTTCAGCTCTTCGGCCACGACCCTGACGTCATGCGCGAGGCTGCCGCGATCGTCGCGGACGCAGGCGCCGACCTGATCGACCTCAACATGGGCTGTCCGGTACGGAAGGTCTGCAAGACCGGCGCCGGCGCCGCCCTGCTCGACGATCCGGCGAAGGCCGTCGCGGTCGCAACGGCGGCCGGGGAGGGAAGCGGTCTCCCCGTGACGGTGAAGCTGCGGCCCGGCAACCGCCCTGGTGAGCACACGGGGCTCGAGCTCGCGCGCCGCCTCGCGGGCGAGGCCGGCGTGGCGGGCATCGCCTTCCACCCGAGGCACGCCAGCCAGCAGCACGCCGGCAAGCCCGACTACGGGCTGGCGCGCGAGCTCGCGCACTCCCTCCCGGTGCCCGTCGTCCTGTCCGGCGGGCTGGCCGACGAAGAGCGAGCACTGAGCGCCTGGCAGGAAAGCGAGGCCACCGCCGTAATGCTCGCCCGCGGCTCGCTCGGCAACCCCTGGCGCTTCGCACGCCTCCTCGGCCGCTACCACGGCGAGCCGCCGCGGGAGGAGGTCGCCGGGGAGCTCGAGTGGGTCATCGCCCAGGCCGAGGACCACCTCGGCACCGAGCGCGCCGGTCGCTATCTGCGGAAGTTCTACCCCTGGTACGCCGACACGCTCGGCCTCACCAAGCGGGAGCGCGAGCCGCTCGTCACCGCTTCCACGACGGCTCACGCCCGTGCCGCTCTGAGCGCCCTCACCGGGCGCGAAATCGCGGTTGCGGCCTGACCGCGCGTTGCTACACTGCTCCGTCCCTCCGGCCGATTGCCCCCTTTCGGAGGGTTTTCTTATGGCACGAGACACCGTCCTCACTCCTCAGGGCCTGGAGGAGCTCAAGGCTCGCATCGAGTACCTGCGCGGAGACCGCAGGCGCGAGGTCGCCGAGCGGATCAAGGAGGCTCGCGAGTTCGGCGACATCGCCGAGAACTCCGAGTACGACGACGCGAAGAACGAGCAGGCGATGCTCGAGAAGCAGATCTCCGACCTGGAGGAGAAGCTTCGCAACGCGCGCGTCATCAACGAGAAGGACGTGGACACCGACGTCGTCAACGTCGGCGTGACGGTCCATGTGAAGGACCAGAAGACGGACAAGTCCACGAAGTTCAAGATCGTCGGCTCGGCCGAGGCAAACCCCGCCGAGAGCAGGCTTTCGAACGAGTCGCCCGTCGGCCGCGCCCTGATCGGCCACAAGCGCGGCGAGACCGTCACAGTCCCCGTGCCCCGCGGCCCCGCCCGCAAGCTCAAGATCACCAAGATCGAGCGCTGAGTAGCGTTCGGCGCCGTGAACGACCGCCGGGCGAAGCTCGAGCGCCTGCGTGAGCAGGGGATAGACCCTTTTCCGCACGAGTTCGACGGGGTCACGCCCATACAGGAGGTCCACGCGGCTCACGACGGCCTGGAGGCGGGCGAGGAGACCGAGGCGACATATCGCCTCGCCGGCCGCCTGGCCGCCCGGCGCGGCCACGGAGGCGCGGCGTTCCTCGACCTGGTCGACCGCAGCGGCAAGATCCAGCTTCACGCCAAGCGCGACGTACTGGGGGGCGAGGCCTTCGAGCTGCTGACTTCCCTGGACATCGGCGACCTGATCGGCGTGGACGGCACGGCCTTCAAGTCGCGGCGCGGCGAGCTCAGCCTGCTCGTCCGTGATTGGAAGCTGCTGGCGAAGACCCTCAGGGAGGTGCCCAAGGAGTACTACGGAATCCAGGACGTAGAGACCCGGTACCGCCACCGCGAGGCGGACCTCCTGGCCAACCAGGAGACCCGTGAGCTCTTCATCCTGCGATCCAAGGTCGTACGCGCCATCCGCCGCTGGCTCGACGAGCGCGGCTTCCTCGAGGTGGAAACCCCCGTCTTGCAGCCTCTTTACGGGGGCGCGCTGGCGCGGCCCTTCGTGACCCACCACAACGAGCTCGACCGCGACCTATACCTGCGGATCGCCGACGAGCTGTACCTGAAGCGACTGATCGTCGGCGGCCTCGAGCGCGTATACGAAATCGGCAAGGACTTCCGCAACGAGGGGGTCTCCCACAAGCACAATCCCGAGTTCACGATGCTAGAGTGGTACGAGGCGTACGCGGACTACGAGGACATCGCGGCGCGCCTGGAGGAGCTGATCTCACACGTCGCTCAGGAGGTCGGCTACGAGGGGCCGGTCGACTTCACCCCGCCGTGGCGCCGCGCCACGCTCCGCGACGTGATCAAGGAGAAGACGGGCCTTGACATCCAGAGCGACGAGCTCCCGGGAGAGGGCACCTGGGCAAAGCGGGTGGACGATCTCCTTTCCAAGGCCGTCGAGCCGGACCTCCAGGACCCCACCTTCATCCTCGACTACCCGAAGGAGCTGTCGCCCTTCGCGAAGGACCACCGGTCGGAGCCGGGGCTGGTGGAGCGCTTCGAGTGCTTCGCGGCCGGAATGGAGTTCGCGAACGCCTTCACGGAGCTCAACGACCCGGACGAGCAGCGCGCCCGCTTCGAGCAGCAGCAGCGCGACGAGGCCGCCGGCGACGAGGAGACGCAGCCCTACGACGAGGACTACGTGCGCGCCCTGGAGCACGGGATGCCGCCCAC
>JBKGUS010000395.1:0-4514 GCA_046462295.1 Thermoleophilaceae bacterium
CTCGCGAGGAGCCCCTGGCCTGTCGGGATCCTGAGCCAGGCCACCCACGGGTACCGCGAGCAGAGTAACCGCTATCGGGAGCTCCTCCGCCCGCTGGGAATCGGCTGGGAGCTTCGCGCCTCGTTCGTGACGGATTCGGCATGCTGGGGAGCGCTGGGCATATATCGCGATCCAGGCGAGCCGGACTTCAACGACGAGGAAGCGGCCTTCCTGGCGGGGATCTCGGGCATCTTGGGCGAGGGTTTCCGCCGGGCCCACCTGATCAGGTCAGTCGTAACCGAGGAGGCCCCGGACGGCCCAGGTCTCCTGTTGCTCGACGACGAGGACAACGTCACCTCGATGACCCCCGCCGCAGAGCGTTGGCTGGAAGGGCTCGTCGACCTGGGGGAGCTGATGGAAGGCTGCCTGCCGCTCGCAATCACCGCGGTTGCGGAACGCGCAAGGGCGATTGGCCAGGGCGTTAACTCTCCTGCCTCCCAAGCGCGGGCGCGAGCATACACGGGCTCCGGAAGATGGCTCGTTCTGCACGGCACCAAGCTCAGCGGAGCGTCCGAGGGCCAGACGGCCGTGATCATCGAGCCGGCCCGCCCGGCTGAGATTGCGCCGCTTATCGTCCAGGCCTACGGCCTGTCTGGACGTGAGCGGGAGGTCGCACGGTTCGTCCTTCAAGGCCTCTCGACTAGGGAGATCGGCGAAAGGCTGTTCATCTCCAGCCACACCGTGCAGGACCACATGAAGGCGATCTTCGACAAGGTCGACGTGCGCAGCCGGCGCGAACTCGTGGCGCGGATCGCCTCCGACCACATCTAGCCACCGGCAGCGTTTGGAGAGAGGTCGGACCAGCCGGGTCACCGACCGCACGTCAGCGGCGTCGCGCGGGACCCACGGTCGCTACAGAGTGTCGCAATCCGATCACAGCGAGCGTGTGGGTAGGCACCCGAACCGCTCCTGCGAAGGACGAGCACCAGAAGCGCCGCGCCGCGCGAAGGGCTGAACGCAGTGCATAGGCACGACGTCAGCGCGCGTCTGGTCCCGACGACCCTGAGCTCCAACACCGTCGCTGTCGCAATGCGCGATGAGCGAGAGCCGACTTCCCGAGCGCTGAGCTATCGCGTCTGCCTCCAAACAGCAGAGCCCGCCACCGCTTGGTCGGCCCCTCTGCCGCCGGCCCGGCCGCACGCCTCTGGCCCCAACGTCGCCTCCGTCCGGCCTCCGGACGTGGTCCGAAGCGGTCGACGGCACTACCGCAGCGCCGCGATGCCGAACACCCCGCAGGCGACGCCTAATCCGACGACCGCCGCCCCGTGGGAGCGCAGTCCCCGTCGCCAGAGCACGATGCCCGCGAACGTCGAGCCGACGACGGCGAGCGGGATAAGCACGCAGAGCGCGGCGAGCAGGTAGGCGGCCACGACCGCCGACGGGCGCACGGGGAGCGGACCGTCGTCCATAGAGGTGCCATGATCGCGCCCGCACCGCTGGTGCGCGCTGTGGCTGCGGAACGTCGACACGGCCAACTGCCGCGTTGAAGCCACGGTCGATGGGCAGGCTGCGCTACGGCACCGCTGTCGCCTTCCATGCGAGCACAAGCGGCCTCAGGAGGGGCGAGGATCCTGAGCCCCGTGCCTAGCGACCTGGCGGCTTTAGACGATTGGCCCGCACCCTTCTGGTCGCACCCGGCCGGCTTCCGCATGGGCGAGCCAGAAACGCCCCCGGGGCCGCACGTACTACATGCAGCCCGGATCCGCTGCGGAATCTGCACGGAAGCCACCACCTTGCCACGGTCGCGAGTCATCGGGGTAGCGTGGCCGCCATGAGCCCTCTCCGCCCAGCGCTTCTGCTTGCAGTGGTCGCCGCGGTCGTCGCCGCGGGCGCCCTCGCGATCGGGAGTTCCGCCTCGCCCTCGGCGAGCGGCGCCGTCGCGAAGATCTCGCCGGTCCGCGTCGACGGCGTCCACCTCGGCGACACCCATGCCGACCTTCGCGCTCGCGGCAAGGTCGGTCCGATCCGGCCCGGTTGCGAGCTTGCCGAGAACACGCGCTCCGCTCGCCTGCGTGCGCCGCTCAGGGGCAGCGTGAACTACACGCAATTCAGCCCGCGCAGGGTGGACAACATCGCCGTGAGGGGCGGCGCTAGAGCTCGGGGCGTCGGCATCGGCGCCACGATTGCCCAGATCAAGGCCAAGTTCCCGAGGGCAAAGGTCGACCACAGCACCGACCAGGTCTTCCAGCTGACGCTCGTGCGGACCCCGAAGCGACCGAACGGCCGCGGGCGCATCACGTTCGGCGTGAGCACCCAGACGCACAGGACGACCATCATCGGCGTGCCCTTCATCGCCTTCTGCGAGTAGTCGCAAGTGCCCGACCCTCGGGCGGCGGGATGACCGTCTCGCCTCCCACGAGGGCGATCCCGGACAACCTGGCCGACCTCGTCATGCAGGTCAGATGCCGTGTCGACCACCGAACGGAGCGACCATGATCGTGACGCGCCGAAAGACACCCAGCGCAATTGCCATCACGATCGCTGCTGACAGGTCCACTCGACGTGCGACCGCCCGCGAAACGCGCCCATCGTCGCCACGACAGGACCCCGCGCCACCACTGCTTCCGCGTGGAGCGGCGCGACGCGGACCGCTGCCGCAGTGCTGCTTTCGCCTGTTAGCGACCGCCTCGAACGTGCAGCCTGCAGTGTCGCAACGCGCGAAACGCAGCGGCCCGAGACAGTGAGTCGGGACTATCGCTTCCATGCAATGCAGAAGCCCATCGACGCAGGGAACATGTCTGGACCCTCGTATGGGGCGAGCGTTCGGGAATGTCCCCCGTCCGCGGTCGCTCGCTGACGCCGTTGCGATCGCGGGCGTCGGAGGCGGCCCATGTTCGCCTTCAACAGCAACCCGCAGGCGACCTACGGTTCTTCATTCTTGCGGCGGATTGCTTCCTCGCGTGCTTTCCTGATCCTCTCAAGATCGCGCGCGTGCCCACGGCCAACGCGGATGGAGTAGTCGATGCGATTGCAGAGCCGGTGCGCGAGGATGGCGTTGTCCACCTTTCGGTGACCGCCGTCTTCCTTCGAGATGGGGAAATGCTCGTGGGTGGGATTCCAGTCGCTGTATTCGGTGAGATTTTCGAAGTACCCCGCGCCTCCAAGCTCCTCGGGGCAGAAGCATTTGGGCATCTTGCATGCGAGCTCCGTGATGTAACCCTGCTCGGCTGCAGTGATCAGGATTCCCCTAACGCCGAGCGCCCTCAAGTCGGCTGCGACAGCTCGGCCGCGTTCAGGATCCAGGTCAACCCTCGACATGTCACAACATTACGTGCGCTGAGACCCCGCGGCGCTGGGTCGAGCGATATGGCTGCAGCCTGGGCTAGCGCGCTCACGGAGTCCCGCTGACCCGTCCTCCAACGGGGACGCTCGTCGGCCACCCTGGGAAGGGTGCGGAAGACCCGAGCGCTCCGGCGCCCCCCGTGCCACGGCCGACACGCGCGAGGATGCTGGACCCCAGCGCGCTATCGCAATGCGCGAGCAGCGGCTCATGCGTGGCGGCGACCGCGCGCCCGCCGGTCGTTGCGCCTACGCCTCGGCGAGTACCAGGATCGTTCTGGGCGAACACCGTCGAACTTCATCCCCTCCGCCGCGGCGTCGCTCTGGAGTGCCTCCTCGAACGTAGAGATGTCGGGGACCTCAACGATCCCCCCGACCCGATTCGAGCCTGCCGGGTCCCGGAAGGTGCGCACCGTGATTCCGAGCGGCCCGAAGAGCTCCTCGCGCCTCGGTGAAGCGAGCCAGTGGTCGACGTCGTCGACCTCGTGGAAGACAAGCAGCGTTTCCATCGTCTTCGTCCTTCCCACAGCGCGAGGCTGTGCATCGGTGTCTGGCCACCATGACCGTAACCGGTCACTGCCGCTTCGCGCGAATCGCGGGATCGCCGGTGATGACCGCGACGCGGCCGCTGTTCTGAGCGGTGCTCACGCCGCGGTCGCCGCCTGGTCGACCGCCAGCGACGACGACAGGTCGCGGTAGGCGTCGATCTGCTGCTGGCGTTCGGCCAGCTTCTCCTCGGCCACGGCGATCGCGTCGGCGCCGGCGATGAACCGGAACGGCGGCTGCTCCTGGGCGGCGATGGTCAGCAGTGCCTGGGCGAGCTTGGCCGGGTCGCCGGGCTGCTTGCCGTTCATGCTCTCGTAGAACTCGCGCTGGGCGGCGTTGCGCTCGGCGTAGTCCTCGATCGACGCCGGGGCGTAGTTCGTCGACTCCTGCGTGAGCAGCTCGGTGCGGAAGAACCCCGGGTTGACGACGGTCGTATGGATGCCGAACGGCTCCACCTCGGACGCCAGCGACTCCATCCAGCCATCGACCGCGAACTTCGACGCGGCGTAGGCGGCGTTGTACTCAAAGCCGGCGAGGCCCGCCAGCGACGAGATCGCCACGACGTGCCCCGAACGCTGCCTGCGCATGACGGGCAGGACCGCGCGCGTCACGTTCATGGGGCCGATCAGGCTCACCGCGAGCTGGCGCTC
>JBKGUS010000396.1:0-24829 GCA_046462295.1 Thermoleophilaceae bacterium
CGGACGGCAGGATCGACTACGAGAACGCGCTTGTCGGAACCAGGCGCCTCGGCCCTGGTGGCGCCGAGGCGATTCCGCCCGACACCCCGGTCCAGAAGCGCAACCCGTACGAGCGCGAAGCCGTCTTCCTGTCCTGGTTCCTGGTCGACCCCGACGAGCCCTTCGCGCCGGGGTCCGAGTTCCGGCGCTGAAGCGTCAGAAGCCGGAGGGGCCGTCCTGGCGACCGAAGCCTCACCCCGCCAGCACGTCGTACGCGAAACGCACCACCAGCGCGCCGTCGCCGACGGCGCCGGCCACGCGCTTCGAGGCGCCGGCGCGGACGTCGCCCGCGGTGAAGACGCCCGGGCGGACCGTCTCCAGCAGGTGGGGCTCGCGGTCGCCGAGCGGCCACCGGAGGTGGCCGGGGCAGTTCGCGGCGCCGTCGCCGCAGAGGAGGTAGCCCGCCGGATCGACGGCCAGCACGCCGTCGGAGGCCTCGGTGCAGGGGTCGGCGCCGATCATCACGTAGACCGCGGTACAGTCGACCTCCTCGGTCGTTCCGTCGCGGCGGTCGCGGAGGGTGATGGACTCGACGGTGGTCGAGCCGTGGACGGCGGTCAGCTCGGTCGCGGTCCTCACCTCGATCCGGGGTGAGCGCTCGATGCGGTCGCGCAGGTAGTGGGACATCGTCGACTTGAGGCTCTCGCCGCGGACGAGGACGCGGACGCTGCGGGCGCGGCTGGCGAGATGGACGGCTGCCTGCCCGGCGGAATTGCCGCCGCCGACCACGACGACATCCTTGTCGCGGGAGCGCTCGGCGTCCGTGGACATCGCGGCGTGGTAGACCCCGGCGCCGCGGAAGCGGTCGACGCCCTCCGCCTCGAGCTCGCGCCAGCGCACCCCGGTCGCCATCACGAGCGACCGGGCGAGGACGTGCTGCCCGTCGTCGAGGTCGACCCGCACGAGGCCCTCGGGGCCGTCGGCCAGCTCGACCGCCGGGTGGAAGCTCGACAGCACCGCGTCGAAGCGGCGCGCCTGCAAGGTCGCCTTCGTCGTCAGCTCCCGGCCGCCGATGCCGCTCGGGAAGCCGAGGTAGTTCTCGATCCGGGCGCTCGTCCCGGCCTGTCCTCCCGGCGCCCACGACTCGGCCACGAAGGTGCGAAGCCCCTCCGAGCCGCCGTAGACGGCCGCCGCGAGTCCCGCCGGCCCCGCTCCCAGCACGACCAGGTCGAAGCGCTGTCCGTCGACCTCGGCGCGCAGTCGAAGCGAGCGTGCCACCTGGGCCGCCGACGGGTTGCGCATGACGTTGGTCGCGTGTACGAGCACCGGCGTCTCCTCGCGCGGTATCCGCAGCCACTCGAGCAGGTCGGCGCTCTCCTCGTCGGTGTCGACGTCGTACCAGCGCACCGGCAGCAGGTTGCGCTCGAGCAGGTCGCGCACCTCGAATGCGCGGCGTGAGCCGCGCGGCGCGATCAGCCGCATCACGCCGTGCCCCTCCGCCTCGTGCCAGGCGCGCCGGGCCAGCAGGGTGCGGAAGATGTGCTCGCCGAACTGGGGCCAGCGGGCGACCATGTCGCGCAGCCCGGCGCGGTCGAAGGCGATCACCTCGGTTGGCTCGACCGCCACGCAGGCGCTGATCGTCGGCTCTCCGGTGAAGATGGCGATGTCGCCGATGAAGGTCCCGGCGTCGGCCTGCGCGATGTGGACGTCCTTACCTGGCTTGCGGTCGACGAACTCCACTAGGCCCTGCTCGATCACGAAGAAGGGGGCCTCGCGCACCGCGTGCTCGTAGAGCACGTCGCCGGGCTCGAACGACTTGCGCTCGCCGCCGCGCTCGCGCAGCCAGCCCAGCTTCTTGTCGGAGAGCCGGGGATAGATGACCTCGTCGGCGAGGTCCGGGAAGGTTTCGCTGCGTAGGACCCGAGTCACTGCCATAGGGCCGAGGCTACTCAGGTGGTGGCGCCGACCAGGGGTTCGCGTTCCTCCGTCAGCCGAGCGTGATGAGGGCGACGCCCGCCATGAGCACGGCAACCCCGGCGAGCCGGCGCCGGGAGATCGTCCGTCGCGGCAGCCGCAGGAGCCCGTAGCGGTCGACCGCTACCGAGGCGAGCTGCTGCCCGGCGACCGTGAGCACGACCACCGGGGCCGCGCCGATCTCCGGGATCAGCAGGAAGACCGAGGTGACGTAGGTCGCGCCGCAGAGTCCGCCGAGCCAGCCCCACCACGGCACGCCCCGCAGCGGCTCGACCTGCGGGCGAGGCGCGCCCGCGGCGATGACGCTGCCCAGCGCCAGCGCCATCGTCGCCGTGGCGACGATGAAGGAGAACGCCCCGACCGCGATCGCCGCGTCGAGCTCGGCGTTCAGCTCCGCGTTGATCGCCCCCTGGACCGGGAGCACCGCGCCGGCGACGAGGCCCAGGCAGAGCCAGCCTTTGCGCTCGCGTGCCGCCTCCTCGAGCACCCCCGCGCCGGCTTGGGCTCGGACCATCAGCAAGGTGCCGACGGCAACCGCCGCGGCGCCGGCAAGCGCAGCGACGCCCGGGACATCCTGGGCGACGCCCAGCCACCCGAGCCCGTCGAGTGCGAGCGAGGCCGCCATCTGCCCGGCGATGAACAGGCCGACCGCGACCAGCGCGCCGAGGCGCGGGAACAGCAGGATGCCGGCGGTGATGTAGACGGCGCTCCCCAGGCCGCCCACCAGGGTCCACGGCTCGGCCTCGTCGAGCAGGTCGAAGGCGCCCAGCGACCCCGCGGCCGTCGCGGCGCACAGGAGCACCCCGCTGCCGATCGCGAGCTGCAGCGTGGAGGCGCTGAACGGGCTCGCCATTGCCGCCGAGAGCTGGACGTTGGCGGCGGCCTGAAGCGCCAGCATGGCGCCGATCGCGAGGAGAAGGGGGACGGCGAATGCTTCCATCGAAGGCTCCGTACAACTGGACGATGCGTCCGGATCCACGCTAGCACAACCGGACGCAACGTCCATTTAGTGCGGTACCCTCGTCCGGCGTGGAACTGCCTCGCTCGAAGCCGGCTCCGCCGGAGCGCGCCGATGCCGCCCGCAACCGGGCCCGCGTGCTGGAGGCAGCTGCGCGGCTGTTCTCGGAACGGGACGGGCGGGAACTGACGATGGAGCAGATCGCGCACGCGGCCGGGGTCGGCAAGGCCACGCTCTACCGCCGCTACCCGGATGTAGCCTCGATCGCGGTGGCGCTGCTCGACGAGCATGAGCGCGACCTGCAGGAGCAGCTCCTGAGGGGCGGTCCGCCGCTCGGGCCGGGCGCCCCGCCCGGGGAACGCCTGGCCGCCTTCTACCGCGCGATGGTCGAGTTGCTCGAGCGCCACGGCCACCTGGCCCTCGCGGCGGAGACCGGCCCGCGCCGCTACCGCACCGGCGCTTACGCGGCCTGGGCGATGCACGTACGCGCGCTCCTGTCGGAGGCCGGCCTCGACGATCATCCCGCGCTCGTCGACGCTCTCCTCGCGCCGCTGGCACCGGACCTGTATCTCCATCAGCGCGAGTCGGGGCTCACGGCCGAGCAGATCTCACGGGATCTGGCCGAACTGGCTCGGCGGGCTCTCGGCGCCCGCGTCCGCTGAGGCGCGAAGCGAGCGCCCGATCTTCCGCCCGTTTCCGCCGTCGGCGGCCGGGAAGGACGGACTCATGAACCGGATCGCTCTCGTGCTCGCCACCGGGCTGTCGCTCAATCGGGTCGGCTTCGGGCTCGTCTACCTGTTCGCGCCAGGGCGAGGCGGCCAGGGATGGATCGGCCGGGTGGCGTGGGATCCGGCCACGCAGGTCTTCGTTCGCGGCCATGGGGCGCGTGACGTCGCGCTGGGCGCCGGCGCGATCGCGGCCCTCTTGCGCCGGCAGCGTGGCGTCGCCTGCGGGTGGATGAGTGCGCAGGCGATCGCCGACGGCGCGGACGTGTACGCGACCTTGGTGTCGCGCCGGCGGCTTCCGTCGAGCGCGTTTCGATTCGCGCTCGTCATGACGAGCGTCTCGACGGTCGTCGCGGTCACATCGGCCGCGCTTCTCGCCGCGACGGATCGCGACGCCGGGGCCGAGGGCGGGCCGCCCCCGATCGCGTAGCCACGCGCCCTTCACCGGGAGCGTGACCTCTCTCACAGATCGCTGATACCCCCCAGGGGTATAACTCGGCCGATCCCGACCACAAGGAGACGAGATGAATCACGGAACGGCAACGCTCACCCTCGACGGCGGCCCAGGAGACACGTACGGCAGCAAGCGCGCCTTTGCACGGCACTTCGGCGAGATGCTCATCGCCATGTTCCTCGGCATGGGCGTGCTGGGTGGGTTGGCGGAGCTCGTCCTCGCCTCAACCGGCAGCAGCGGGTCCGCTCTGCCGGGGGGTGCCCGGGTCGTGCTTATGGGCATCTACATGACCGTCCCGATGGTGCTCTGGATGAGGTACCGCGGCCACGCTGCGGCACGCAACGCCGAGATGGCGATGTCGATGATGGTCCCGACTGTCGCCGCGGCGGCACTCGCCTTCGCCGGTACCGCGGGCACCGAGGCGGCGCTCGCCGTCCAGCACGCGGTCATGATCCCGGCGATGCTCGGCGTGATGCTGTGGCGCTACGAGGAGTACGCGCTGCCGCACGCGCGCGGCGACTAGTCGATGTAGGCGTCCGGAGCTTCTGCGAAGAGGCGGATGCAGCCGAGCGAGCAGAAGCGGTAGTCCGTGCCGTGGTGGTGGAGGGTCCCGACCTCGCGGCCCTCCGCCACCACCATGCGGCAGACCGGATCGACATCCCGATGCGCGGCCTCGCGGCCCTCGAGGGTTGCCGCGAACACCGCTACCGGCGCGGGGACGTTCCGCAGCCGCTGCTCGCCGCGGCTCTCGAGCCTGACGCCCTCGAGCTGTCCGGCCGCCTCGCGCACCGCCGACGTGAGCAGCACCTCCCCGCCGGCGGCAAGCGCCGCCACCCGGGCGGCGAGGTTGACCGTGGAGCCGAACCAGTCGCCCTCGCTCTCGAGCGCGGGTCCGTGGTGCATGCCGACCCGCACCGTGGGGAACCCATGGCCGGCAAGCACCTCGCCGGCCGCCCGCAGCCCCAGGGTGACGGCCCCGGCCGGATTCGGGTGGCGGATCATCACGGCGTCGCCGATCGTCTTGACGAGCTCGCCCCCTTCGGCGGTCGCCATCCCGTCGACGGCACGGCAGAACGTCCGCGCGAGCTCGGCGGCGTCCTCGTCGCCGTGCGCCTCGGTCAGAGCCGTGTAGCCGGCGATGTCGGCGAACAGGAACGTGCTCGCTGCCGGGGCGTCTGCAGAGGCCACGCCGTGACGGTACTCGCCGATTGGCGTACAAACCAGGGTTCATGGATCGGGGCACTGCACAGGTCGGGCTCGTCATCCACCCGCGGCGGGACGTCGACGCCGCCCTCGCGGCGACGCGGACCTGGGCAGCGACGCACGGCGTCGCGCTCGGCCAGGTCCTCATCCCCGGCCAGACCCGCCGGGTAGCAGAGCCCGTGGCCGTCGAATCGTGCGACCTGGTCATGGCACTCGGCGGTGATGGAACCGCGCTCGCGGCCCTGCATGCCGCCGCAGCTGCCTCTCGCCCGGTCCTCGGAGTGGCGTGCGGCAGCCTCGGCGTGCTCACCTCGTTGCCCACCGGAGGCCTCTCCGCCGCGCTCGACCAAGTGGCCGCCGGGAATTGGAGCCCGCAACCGCTGCCGGCCCTCGAGATCGACACCGGCCCGGCCGGCCGGCGGTTCGCGATCAACGACTTCGCGATGATCCGCGACGGCACCGGGCAGGTGATCACCGAGATAAGGGTGGACGACCAGCTGTACGCGCGGACGGCGGGAGACGGGCTCGTCGTGGCGACCCCGGTCGGTTCGAGCGCCTACACGATGGCCGCCGGCGGGCCCATCCTGGCGGCCGGGATCCAGGGCATCGTGGTCACCCCGCTGGCCCAGCACGGCGGGGTGTCCCCGCCGCTCGTGGCCGGGCCCGACAGCCGCGTGCGCGTCCTGGTGCAGCCCGGCTACGGGGGCAGTCGCTTCGAGATCGACGGGCAGCAGGTGGGGGTGGAGACGCTCGAGGTGAGCGTCACCCTGCGCCGGGACTACGCCTCGCTGGTCGCCCTCGCCGGCCAGGAACCCCTCCTGACCGGACTGCGGCGCCGCGGCCTGGTGGTCGACTCGCCCCGGATCCTCGCTCGCGAGGCCCGCGCCCGGGACGGCCACCGGTGACCATGGAGATCAAGACATTCGGCCCGGTCGACGAGCGCAGCCGTAAGCAGCTCGAGACCTGCATGAAGGCGGGCGACGCCGACTTCGGCGTCCTATGCGCCGACCATCACCCGGGCTACAGCCAGCCGATCGGAGGCGCGATCGCCTACGAGGGCTACATCTCGCCGTCCGGCGTCGGCTTCGACATAGGCTGCGGCAATAAGGCCGTTCGCACCGACATGAAGCGCGCCGGGCTCGACGAGCTCGGCGGCGTCGGCTCGGTGATGGGCGAGATCGCGAAGCGGATCTCGTTCGGAATGGGCGTGCCGGCGCGCGAGCAGGTGCACCACCCGGTCCTCGACGAGATCGAGCAGGCCGCGTTCGAGCCTCAGCGTAAGCTGGCCGGGCTCGCTCGTAAGCAGCTCGGGACCGTCGGCTCCGGCAACCACTACGTGAACCTCTTCGCCGACGAGGAGGACACCGTGTGGGTGGGCGTCCACTTCGGGTCCCGCGGGTTCGGTCACAAGACCGCCTCCGGGTTCCTCGCGGTGGCGCAGGGGCTCCCGTTCGACGAGGAGGAGCGCAAGCGCCTCGGCCTGAAGATGCGCGAGGGCGAGATGGATTCGCCGCCGGTGCTCTTCGAGGTCGACTCCCAGGTCGGCCAGGACTACATCGAGGCCATGCAGCTGGCCGGCCGCTACGCCTACGCCGGCCGCGACGCGGTGGTGGACAAGGTGCTCGAGATCCTCGGCGCCGGCGCCGTCCACGAGGTGCACAACCACCACAACTTCGCGTGGAGCGAGAAGCACGCCGGCCGTTCCTACTGGGTGGTTCGCAAGGGCTGCACCCCGGCCGAGCCGGGCCAGGAGGGGTTCGTCGGCGCGACGATGGGTGACGACTCCGTGATCCTCGAGGGCGTCGAGAGCGCGGACGCCCAGCAGGCGCTCCGCTCGACCGTGCACGGAGCCGGTCGCGTCATGAGCCGCTCGCAGGCCGCCGGGCGCGTCAAGCGACGCACGGTCTACGAGTGCTCGGACCGCGACTGCGACTTCGCCGTGCCGGCGAGGCAGTACAAGGGGCAGAGCTGCCCCCGCCACCCGAGCTCGCGCATGCGCAAGCTGCGCAAGGAGACGGTGGTGCGCAAGGGAGTCGTCGACTGGCCCGCCGTGCAGGAGCGCCTGCGCGGCCAGGGCATCGTGGTGGTCGGCGGCGGGGCCGACGAGGCGCCCGAGGTATACAAGGACCTGAAGGACGTCCTCGCGGCCCACGAAGGCACGATCCGCGTCGAGCACACGCTAAGGCCGCTGGGCGTGGCCATGGCGGGGGCCGACGTCTTCGACCCGTACAAGGACTGAGCGGCCGCAGCGCATGCTGCGGCCGCTCCGGCTACGCCGCCTGGCGCAGCTCCTCGAGCTCGCCGCTCTCGGCGAGGCGGCGCAGCGCCTGCTCCTCCAGCTCCCGGGCGCGGCGTGTGCCGACCCCGAGCTGGGCGCCGGCCTCGCGCGCCGTCGCCGGCTCGTCGCCGAGCAGGCCGAACCGGAGCGTGATTACGTCGCGCTCCTCCTCCGGAAGGCGTCCGACGAGCTGACGCACCCGTGCGTCGCCGAGGGAGGTCACGACCTCCTCCTCGGGCTCGGGGCGCTCGCTCGGCAGCAGGTCGCCGAGCGGGGTCTCGGCGTCCTCGCCGACGCCCTGGTCGAGGCTGGCCAGATGTCGCGTCAGCTCGAGCGCCTCGCGCACCTGGTCCCCCGGCAGCCCAGTCGACTCCGCGATCTCCGCGTCGGTCGGCTGGCGTCCCAGCTTCACGGCCAGCTCGCGCTCGTGCTTGCGCACCTTGCGCTCACGCTGGCCGATGTGGACCGGGATCCGGATCGTGCTGCCCGAGTTCGCCAGACCGCGCTGGATCGACTGCTTGATCCAGAGGACCGCGTAGGTCGAGAACTTGAATCCCTTGCGCCAGTCGAACTTCTCCACGGCGCGGATCAGCCCGAGCATGCCCTCTTGGACGAGGTCGCCCATCGGGAGGCCCTGGCCCTGGAACCGGCGTGCCTGTGAGATCACGAGCCGCAGGTTCGAGTTGATCATGCGCTCCTTGGCCTCGAGGTCGCCGCGCTCGATCCGCTTCGCGAGCTCGACCTCCTCCTCGGCGGTGAGCAGGGGATAGCGCGACGCGCGCTTGAAGAACAGCCCGAGCGCGTCGCCCGCGGCGTCCGGCGCCTTCGCCTGGGTGGCGTGGGCCTCGCGGCGCCTGCGCTGGCGCTTGGTCTCCCGGCCGTCCGCGGCGGGTGCCGTGCCGGCTCTGCGGGAGACGTTGCGTGTGGTGCTACTCAACTGTGGTGTCGTTCCTTTCGACAGTTCGCTTACCATCGAAATTATACACCGCGGGCTGGGTTTTGTCACGCGCGCGGCGAGGCCGCAGCAGCGGCAGCGTGCGTTCGTCGGCGAACTGCTCGCCGGTCACGCCGGTGACGAAGCGCCCGCCCCGGATCACGCCGCGGGCCTCGAGCCGGCGCAGCGCCCAGAGCAGCTCCCGCCACGGCACCGACAGCCGTTCCTCGAGGTACACGTCGCGGAAGACGACGCCCCAGCGCAGCAGAAGCTGCCAGGCAACGGTCTCGGCCAGCTCCTCCACCTCCTCGACCGGCCGCGCCGCCGGCAGCAGGGTCCAGCGGCCCTCGACGCCCTGCCGCCATGTGCCCCGGCGGCCGCGTGACCCCGGACGCGGTCGCTGCCGGCGGGCGAACCTCGTGCGGGCGTTCAGGAGGGAGCGGACGGCGCTCCACCCGTCGGCTGAGATCAGCCCACGCGCGACCCCGTCCCAAAGGCCCTCCTCGACCTCGCTGGGGAGACGGCCCATGATGGTCTGGAGCTCGGTGTGGAACAGCGCGCCGTGATCGCGCAGGGCCTCGAGCACATCCCGCCCGGAGCCGACGTCCGGCTCGGCCGGCGTCACGGCGCCGCGGTGGGCCTGCAGGAGCCAGGGCAGGTCCTGGCGCAGCATGAAGGTGACCGGTGTCCTGCGCGAGGGAGTCTTGCCCGACTGCCGGGGTGGCTCGGCCTCCTCACCCTCGACGGCCGGCTCGAGGACCGAGAGGCGGCCCCACACGACCTCTCCCGAGAGGCACAGCTCGTCGAGCCATTCGGGCCGATACGACTCGACCCGCTCGGCAAGCACCCGCTCCCACTCCCCGGCCGGGAGCTCGAACCCCTGCAGCTGCTCGATCACCTCGGCCAGCCCGGCTCGGCCCTGGCGCTGGGTGCCGGGGGCGGCGTGCCACCAGCGCTGCAGGAAGTCCTGCCACTCCTCCTGGCTGATCGGGCGCACCTCGGCGCGCCGGCGCTCGCGGGTGTAGCCGTGGATGCGGGCCAGCAGCCGGCGCGCGCACCACTGCTCGCCCCGGGCCGGCTCGAACCGGCCGCTCACCGCAAACCCGCGACCGCGCAGCGTCTCGAGGGCGATGGTCAGCGTCGAAGGCGCCAACGCCGTCGCCGCGGCCAGGTCCTCGAGCGTGACCGGGCCGCTCACCTCGAGGTGACCGCGGACGAGCGCCACCGCCGCGTCATCGGGCTCGACGGCGCCGGCCAGCCCGGGCGGGAGCGGCCGGTCGGGCACGAACCGGGCGTCCGGGAACAGGGCCTCGACCTCGGCCCGGCGCTCCGATGCGGCCCACAGCAGCTCGCCCCCGGCGTGGACCTCGGCCGAGCGGCCCGCCGCCGCAAGGGCGCCGAAGTGCTCGTCCCACTCGGGTCGCGCCCGCGCGGCGACGAGCGAGAGGAGCACGTCGTGCAGCTCGTCGGGGTCACGCACGTCCGGGGCAGCCTCGGCCCGCACCCGCTCGATGGCGTCCGGGTCGAGCCGGCCGAGCTCGCGCGGCTCCACCGGCAGCCCGCGGCGCAGGGGCACCGCCCGCGAGCGCCGCTCGCCGATCTCCGTGTCCTCGTCGAGGTACGTGAACGGCGCGCCGCCGAGGATCTCGTGGGCCAGCACGCTGGGCTCGACGGTGTCGACGAAGTGCAGGCGCACGGTCCCCTCTTCGAAGCGGCGCAGCAGCGCCCTGAGGCCCTCGATGTCCATGGCCTCGTTCAGGCAGTCGTGCAGCGTCTCGCGCACGAGCGGGTGGTCGGGGATCTCGATCGGCCCGGCCGGGGCGTTGTCCTGGCAGGCGGCCAGCGACGGGAAGACGGCGGCCATCAGGTCGTCCGACTCCATCCGCTGGATGTTGAACGGGTTGAGCCGGCCGCCCTTCCGACGCAGCACCGCGAGCGAGCGGTTCAGGTTCCAGCGCCAGCGAGCGGTGAACATCGGGTTGCGGAGCACGGCCTGGATGACGGCGTCCTGCACGTTGTGAGAGCGAAGGAAGGCGGGCACGTCCTCGAGCGGGAAGGAGTGCTGGGGACCGAGCGACAGCAGCACGGCGTCGTCGTTCGCCGCCGCCTGGAGCTCGAAGTCGAACGTCACGCAGAACTTCTTGCGAAGCCCCAGGCCCAGCGCGCTGTTCACCGCGGCACCGAACGGGGAGTGGACGATCAGCTGCATCCCGCCCGTCTCGTCGAAGAAGCGCTCGAAGACGATGTCGTCGTGGCTCGGCATCACGCCGCCCAGCTCGGCTCGGCCGGTCGCCAGGTAGTCGACGACCAGCGGGGCCGCCACGAAGTCGATCCCCGACAGCTCCTGGACGAGCTCGATGGCGGCGTCGCGCCCGCCGGCGTCGAGCCGCTCCGCCAAGGCGATGCGCAGCCGGGAGACCTCCTCGGACAGCTCGTCGGTGCGGCTCGGCGCTTCGCCCAGCCAGAACGGGACCGTGGGGTGCCGGCCGGTCGCGTCGCGCACGCGCAGCGTCCCGTTCGTGACCTGCACGATCTGCCACGGATGGGTGCCGAGCAGGAAGACGTCGCCCTGCTGTGACTCGATCGCGAAGTCCTCGTTGACGGTGCCGACGAACACGTCGCCCGGCTCCATCAGGACGCGGTAGTCGCCGGTCTCGGGAATGGCGCCGCCCGAGGTGAGGGTGGCCAGCCGGGCGCCGCGGCGGGCGCGAAGCCGCCCGTTCACGCGGTCGCGGTGGAGGTAGGCCATGCGCCTCCCCCGCCCCGTCTCGATGCCGGCCGAGACGAGGTCGACGATCTCGTCGAAGTCCTCGCGCGCGAGCTCCCTGTAGGGCCAGGCCCGGGTGAGGATGCCGAACAGCTCGTCCTCGGCCACGCCCTCGTCGCCGCGCGCCGCCGTCTCGGCCACGATCTGCTGGGCGAGCACGTCGAGCGGCTGCTCGGGCGGGTGGAGCGCGTCGAGGCGCCCGCGCCCCACGGCGGCCAGCAGCGCGGTGCACTCGACCAGCTCGTCGCGAGTGGTCGGGAAGACGATCCCGCGGGGGACGCCGGTGCGCTGGTGGTTGGCGCGCCCCACGCGCTGGAGAAAGGTGCCGATGCTGCGCGGCGAGCCGATCTGACAGACCAGCTCGACCGGACCGACGTCGATCCCGAGCTCGAGCGAGGCGGTCGCCACGAGCGCGCGCAGGTCGCCCGCCCGCAGGCGGCGCTCGACGCGCTGGCGGCGCTCGCGCGACAGGGATCCGTGATGGGCGGCCACCTGGTCCTCGCCGAGCCGCTCGCCGAGCTGGTGCGCCACGCGCTCGGACAGCTTCCTGGTGTTGACGAACACGAGCGTCGTCCGGTGCTCCGCCACGTGGCCGGCGATGCTGTCGACGATCTCGCCGAACTGGTCGCCCGACATCGAGGACTCGAGCTCGCCGTCGGGCAGCTCGAGCGACAGGTCGAGCCTGCGGCGATGCCCGCTGTCGGCGACGGTGGCTAGCGGCTCGCCCGCTCCCACCAGAAGCCGGGCAGCCGTCTCCGCAGGCTTCACGGTGGCGGAGAGCCCGATGCGGAGCGGCGGGCGCTCGGCCACGGCCTGCAGCCGCTCGAGCGAGAGGGTGAGGTGCGAGCCGCGCTTGTCCCGGGCCAGGGCGTGGATCTCGTCGACGATGACCGTCTCCACGGTCCCGAGCGTGGCCCGTGAGCGCTCCGCGGTCAGGTACAGGTACAGCGACTCCGGCGTGGTCACGAGCAGGTTGGGCGGCCGGCGCAACATCGTCTGGCGCTCCGACGAAGTGGAGTCGCCGGTCCGCACGGCGACCGTGATCGGCGCCGGCTCGTGGCCCAGCTCCCGGGCCACCTCGGCGATCTCGGCGAGCGGCTCCTCGAGGTTCGTGTGGACGTCGACCGCCAGCGCCTTCAGCGGGCTCAGGTACACCACACGCGTGACCCCCTCGATGTCCTCGCCGGCCTCATGGGCGTGATAGAGGCCGTCGATCGCGGCGAGGAACCCGGCAAGCGTCTTGCCCGAGCCGGTGGGGGCGCAGACGAGCGTGTGCCGCCCAGAGACGATCTCGGGCCAGCCCCCGGCCTGGGCCTCGGTCGGCCCGTCCGGAAAGCGCCGCTCGAACCACGTGCGCACCGCGGGGTGGAAGCGCTCGAGGAATCCGGACTCAGCGCTGGCGGCAGTCGGTGGCGGCGAGGTGACGGACACCTGCGACATGTTCGCAGCCGCCGCACGAACACATGTACAGCGCTTCTAGACTTGGGGAGGCGATGGGGAAGACGTGGGTGCTCGACACCGAGACGAAGGGGACCGGCGCCAACATGGTGCCGCTGGAGAAGGTGCAGGATAAGGCGGGCGCGCGCCCGGAGCGGGCATCGCGCCCGTCCAAGGGCGCGCCGGCACGGGACGCTCAGGCCCCCAAAGGGCGGCGAGCACCAGCCCCGCTGAAGCCGGTTCAGAAGACCGCCACGCCGCTGCCGCCGGGGCACGTCCGCAAGAAGACCACCGGCGAGATCGGCAAGGTCCGCTCGGTCGATCCGAAGGCGGGCACGGCCGAGGTGTTCTGGCTAAGGCGCGGCGACGCCTCGACCGTGCCGCTCTCCGCGATCTCGCGCCGCTGAGCTGGCCGGGCGCGGGCCCGGCCCTCAGGCCCGGGCGGTGGCGCCCTCGTCATGCACCTTGTGCTCGCCCTCCGCGAACTCCTCGACGATCTTCGCGCAGAACGCCGGCAGGTCGTCCGGGTTGCGGCTCGACACGAGGCCCTGGTCGGTCACGACCTCCTCGTCCACCACGTTGCCGCCGGCGTTGCGGATGTCCGTGCGCAGCGACGGATAGGACGTGAGCGTCCGCCCACGGACGACGTCGGCCTCTACCAGCGTCCACGGCCCGTGGCAGATCACGCCGACGGGCTTGCCGGTCCGGAAGAACTCCTGCACGAACGAGATCGCGTCCTCGTCCTGGCGCAGGTTGTCAGGGTTCATGGTCCCGCCGGGCAGGACCAGCCCGTCGTAGTCGTCCGGCGAGGCGTCCGACACCACCCGGTCGACCGAGATCTTGTCGCCCTTGTCGATGTCGTGGTTCATGGCCTGGATCTCGCCCGGCTCGATCGACAGCACCTCGGTCTCGGCACCCGCCGACTCGACAGCCTCGCGCGGCTTTTCGAGCTCGACCTGCTCGACCCCGGTGGCGGCCAGGATCGCGATTTTCTTGCCCTGAAGCTCGTTCGCCATGACGCTCCTTTCGCGTTGCTTTCCCCAGCGGGTGCCCGGGACTGCGGCGCGAAACCCGTTAGATGCTGCTCACGCGCCGACCTGCTCGCGCTGGGGCGCGTAGTCGTAGAAGCCGCGCCCCGTCTTGCGTCCGTGGTGGCCGGACATGACCATGCGCTTGAGCAGCGGGGGCGGGGCGTACTCGGGGCGCTTGAACTCCTCGTACAGGGAGTCGCAGACCGCGTACAGGACGTCGAGGCCGATGAAGTCGCACAGCGTGAGCGGCCCCATCGGGTGGCCGCAGCCGAGCCGCATGCCGTCGTCGATGTCCTCGCGGGTGGCGAAGCCGTCCTCGTACATGCGCACGGCGGCCATCAGGTAGGGGACGAGCAGCATGTTGACGATGAAGCCCGAGCGGTCCTTGGTGCGGATCGGGTGCTTGCCGAGCTGCCTTGCGAAGTCCTCCGCGCGCTCGACGACGGCGTCGTCTGTGTCGAGCCCGATGACCACCTCGACGAGCTTCATGACGGGCACCGGCGAGAAGAAGTGGAGGCCCAGCACGCGCTCGGGCCGGCTCGTCCAGGAGGCCAGCTGGGCGATCGGGATGGACGACGTGTTGGAGGCGAGGATGGCGTCCTCGGCGAGCAGCCCGTCGAGCGTGCGGAACAGCGGGCCCTTGACGGCCGGGTCCTCGAAGACGGCCTCGACCACCGCGTCGCTGCCGGCCAGAGCGTCCAGGTCGGTGGTCCACTCGATCCGCTCGAGCAGCGGCCCGGCGTCCGACTCGTCGAGCTTGCCGCGCTCGACGGCGCGCGCGACCGACGTCTCGATGCTCCCGCGGGAGCGGTCCAGCGCCGCCGCCTGGTTCTCGACCAGCGTCACGGCACATCCCGCCCGAGCGGCGGACTCGGCGATCCCCGACCCCATGAACCCAGCACCAACCACTCCGACGCGCTCGACCACCTGATTCTCCTCTGGTTTGGAAGCTCGACCGCAGTCTGACAAGGAGGGCATTCACGCCCCGGCTGCTTGAATCGAACGGTGCCCGACGGTCCGTCCAGCAGCCCGCAGGGTGGGCAGCTCAGCCCGCGCTACATCGAGCCTCCGCCTCCAGTCGAGATGCCGCGCGAGTTCCAGCCGCGGCGGCTCGTCCGCCGGGCGATTCCCGTCCTCGTCCTGCTCACGGCGCTCGGCCTGGTGGTCGTGCTCGCGCCCGGACTTGGCGAGGTGCGGGACCTGCTCTCCGGCGCGGACCCCGCTTGGCTGGCGCTCGCAGTCATGTTCGAGGCGCTCTCCGGGGTGTCCTACGTGCTCATGTTCCGCCCGGTCTTCTGCCGCCACATGCCGTGGCGGACGAGCTGGGAGATCTCCTGGTCCTCCCTGGCGGTCGGCTCGATCGTGCCCGCAAGCGGAGCCGGAGGGCTCGCGCTCGGCGCCTGGATCCTTCACGAGGGCGGCATGCCGGCCGAGCGGATCGCGCGGCGATCCGTCGCCTTCTTCCTGATCAAGAGCTCCGTGAACTTCGTGGCGGTCGCCGTGCTCGGGACGGTGCTGGCGCTCGGGCTGGTCGGCCCCGGGCTGTCGCTCTGGCTGACCGCCCTGCCCGCGGCGCTGGCCGCGATCCTGATCGGGATCGTCGTGGCGGTGCCGCGGCTCGGCCCGGGCGCGCCTCCGCCCCCGGACGCGGTCAGGCTTCGTCGCGTCCTGTTCTCGGCGCGCGGGGCCCTGATCGACGGCACCCGGGAGGCGATCCAGCTCGTCCGCGACCGCGATCCGCTGATGCTGGTCGGGGCGGTGGGGTACTGGGCCTGGGACAACGCCGTCCTGTGGGCGACTTTCCACGCCTTCGACGCCTCACCGGACCTGTCGGTGATCCTGATGGGCTACCTGATCGGACAGCTCGGCGGGCTGCTCCCGCTGCCGGGCGGCGTGGGCGGCATCGACGGGGGTCTGCTCGGCGCCCTCATCGTGTACGGGACCCCGGCCGCGACCGCCGCCGCCGCCGTGCTCGCCTACCGGGTCATCCTGTTCTGGCTGCCGCTGGTCGTGGGCGGGATCGCCTTCGCCTCCCTGCGGCGCGGGCTCAATCGAGCCGACCGGCCGGAGCTGTGCGTCGTGCCGGCTGCGTCGTAAATGCGGGCGGCGGCCCCGGGGGAGCCCGAGGCGGCCGCTCAAGTCCGCGGGTTTGCCGATCGCTACGGCATGCTCTCCATCATCACGCAGGTCTCGATGCCGCCGGGGTACTCCGTCATGAACCCGATCGGATCCTCCATCTGCGCAACCTGGCATTCCAGCCTGACGCCGGGCTGGTGCTTGGCGCGGGTAAGGCCGCGCTCGTTGGCGCAGCTTCCCCTGGCCGGCCCGCCCGACCCGGGCGTCGCAAGAACCGCACGAAGTCCCGGGGCGAAAGACGCGACTTCCCGACCGCTCGCCCGCGATCGCATCGCCCGTCAGTGCGACGATGCGGCGCATGGACGCGACCGAATTGCGTACGTGGTGTCTCCGACAGGCAGGCGCGACCGAGGAGTTCCCCTTCGGGCCCGAGCACTCCGTGTTCAAGGTCGCCGGCAAGATGTTCGCCCTGAGTGCACTGGACCGCATGCCGCTTGAAGTGAGCGTCAAATGCGAGCCGGAGCTGGCGGTTTCCCTTCGCCAGAGCTATTCAGCGATTCGCCCCGGCTATCACCTCAACAAACGCCATTGGAACACGATCACGCTCGACGGCAGCCTTCCGGACCAGCTCGTGCGCGACCTGATCGAAGATTCGTACGACCTTGTCGTCAGCGCTCTCCCAAGGCGCGTGCGCGACCAGCTCGACTGGGCGCCGTGCTACCGTTAACCCAGTGGTTAACGATCCGTTCAAGGCCCTCTCGCATCCCATCCGGCGTGGCATCGTCGAGCGGCTCGCCGCCGGTCCCGCCACGGTGGGTGACGCCACCGCCGGCTTCGGCGTCTCCAAGCCCGCCATCTCCAAGCACCTGAAGGTGCTCGAGGAGACCGGCGTCGTCACGCGCGTGGTCGAGGGGCGGACGCACCGGCTGTCGCTCAAGCCCGACGTGCTCAGCGAGGCGGCCGACTGGATGGATCGCCAGCGCGCCCTCTGGGGGCGCCTGTTCGACGTCGTCGACGAATACCTCAAGGAGGAACGGTCCCGATGAACACCCCGCCCGTCGTGTCGCCGCAGGAGTGGGATGCCGCGCGCGAGGAAATGCTCGTGAAGGAGAAGGAGCACACCCGCGCCCGCGACGCGCTCGCCGCCCAGCGCCGCCGAATGCCCTGGATGGCAGTCGAGAAGGACTACGCCTTCGAGGGCCCCAACGGCCCGGCGACCCTGCTCGACCTGTTCGAGGGCCGCCGTCAGCTGATCGTCTATCGCTTCTTCTACGAGCCCGGCGTCGCCGGCTGGCCCGAGCGCGGTTGCGGCGGCTGCTCGTTCCTCGCCGACCAGGTCGCCCACCTCGCCCATCTGAACGCCCGCGACACCACCCTCGCGTTCATCTCGCGCGCGCCGCAGGGGAACATCCAGGGCTGGAAGGAACGCATGGGCTGGGAGCAGATCCCGTGGTACACAGTCACGGACGACTTCGACGCCGACTTCGGCGTCGACGAGTGGCACGGCACGAACGCCTTCATCCGCGACGGCGACAAGGTCTTCCGCACCTACTTCATCGACAGCCGCGGGGACGAGGCGATGGGGAGTACGTGGGCGTATCTCGACATGACCGCGCTGGGGCGTCAGGAGGAGTGGGAGGACTCACCCGAGGGCTACCCGCAGACGGCGCCCTATCAGTGGTGGAACTACCACGACGCCTACGGGGACGACGAGTGATCGCCCACGTAGGCGGTCTGCCGCTGGAGGAGACCCTGCTGTCGCTGGCCGGCGCCGGCGGCGGGCTGCTCATGGCGCGCGCCTGGATAATGGCCCGCCTGAGACGACTGCGCGAACCGGGCACATGATCGACAGCAAGACCACGCTGCGCATGGAGCGCACCTACGAGGCGCCCGCCCAGGCGGTCTTCGACGCTTGGACCAGCGAGGAGGTGATGCGGCGCTGGTGGCACGCGGGGCACGACTGGGAGACGACCGTCGCCGAGGTCGACCTGCGCGTCGGCGGCACCGTGCGCGTGGTCATGCGCAATCCCCACGAGGACGTCGAGTACGGCGGCGGCGGCCACTACACCGAGATCGACCCACCCACCCGCCTGGCCTTCACATGGATCTGGGACGGCGACGACACGCGCCAGCTGATCGAGATCGACTTCGAGGAGATCGGCGGCGCCACCAAGGTCCGCTTCACCCACAGCGGGCTGTGGGACGAGGAGTCCGTGCGCTCGCACGAGGACGGCTGGAGCACGGCGTTCGAGAACCTCGAGCGCGCGCTCGAGGCGGCCCGGCAAGGTGGGTAGGCGCCCGCCCTACGAGGGCGGGTCCTTGCGCGCGCGGCTCGGCGCCACTCGCGGCGGCTCGTCGGGCATCTTGGGGTAGACCGGCGGCCAGGGGGCGTCGAGCAGGCCGTTCGCCCGGTCGCGCTCGTGCATCTCGAGCAGCGCCTCGAGCGACTGCGGCGCCGCGTCGATGTCCTCCCACGGGTCGCCGAGCCGGTCGAGGCGGCCGGGGAGCGCCGCCAGCGTCAGCTCGTCCGGGTGCAGCTCGGCGACCTCCTCCCAGCGCAGCGGCGTCGACACCTGCCCGCCCGTCCGGGCGCGCACGGCCCAGGCGCCGAAGACGGTCTTGTGGGGCGCGTTCTGGTTGTAGTCGATGAAGATCCGCTCGCCGCGCTCCTCCTTCCACCATGCCGCCGTGATCACGTCGGGGCGGCGCCGCTCGAGCTCCCGGGCGACGGCCACCGCGGCCGAGCGCACCGCGTACGAGTCCCAGCGCGGCAGCAGGCGGACGTACACGTGCAGGCCGCGGTTGCCCGTCGTCTTCGGATAGCCGGCGACGCCCAGCTCGTCCAGCAGCGCCTTCAGCTCCGCGGCCGCGCGGCGGACGTCCTCGAAGTCCGTGCCCGGCTGGGGGTCGAGATCGAGGCGCAGCTCGTCGCAGAAGTCGGGCTCCTCGGCGCGGTAGGGCCAGACGTGAAAGCCGAGGCAGCCGAGGTTGACCGCCCACACGACGTGGGCGAGGTCGGCGATCACGAGCGCCCGCGACGGCGTGCCGTTGACCGTCGTCACGATCGTCGTCTCCAGCCATTCAGGCGCGTTCTCCGGGACCCGCTTCTGGAAGAACGACGGTCCCCCGGCGCCTCTGGGGAAGCGCTGCATGAGCACCGGCCGGCCGCCCATCGTGCGCATCAGCGGCTGGCCGACGCGCAGGTAGTAGTCGACGAGGTCGCGCTTGGTCTCGCCGCGCTCGGCGAAGAGCACCTTGCCGGGACTCGAGACCCGAACCTCGCGCCCGTCGACCTCGAGAACCTGCGCGTCGTCGCTCGCCACGCTCGGACCGTAGCGCGTCAGACCGTTGTCGGAACGGCCTTACGCCGTGGCCGGGACCCGCTCGCGGAGCTCGGTCAGCGCGTCCAGGAAGACCTCCGAGAACGTGGGGAAGGGCTGGATCACGTCCTCCATCACGTCCAGCGGCACCCGGGCCCGGATCGCCAGCGTGGCCTGCTGGAGCCACTCGCCGGCCTCGGGGCCGAGCGCGTACGCCCCGGTCAGCCGTTCGCCGTCCGACAGCAGCGTCATGAAGCCCGGGCGCTCCGCGTACGCGCGCGTATAGGTGGACGTGCGCGGCACCTCGGAGAGCGGCACGGTCGCGCTGATCACGCCGTCCGGGTCGCCGACTGCAGCGGCCTGCGGGTCCGTGAACACCACGCGCGGCACGGCGTCGTAGTTGGCGCGCCGCTCGCCGCCGAGGATGTTCGCGGCCGCCACGCGGCCCTGGTACTTGCCCATGTAGGTGAGCGGCCAGACGCCGGTCGCGTCGCCGATCGCCCACAGGCCGTCGGCCACGCGCATTCGCTCGTCGACCGGGATGCCCTGGCGCGTCGGCTCGACCCCGACCGTCTCGAGGCCCAACCCGCCGGTGCGCGCGCGGCGCCCGGTGGCCACGAGCAGCCGGTCGCCGCGCAGCTCGTCGCGCCCGGCGAACTCGAGCACGAACTCCCCCTCCTCGCGTCGCACGCCGGTGGCATGCTCGCCGAAGTAGAGCTCGATCCCGTCGGCCGCGAGCGCGGCGCCGAGCGCGTCACCGAGCGGCTTCGGCTCACGCGGGAGGACGTGATCCATCCCTTCGACGAGCGCCACGGACGCGCCCATGCGCGCGATCGCCTGGGCCATCTCGACCCCCACGGGCCCGCCGCCTAGCACGAGCAGGCGGCGCGGCACGTCCGTCAGGGCGGTGGCCTCGCGATTGGTCCATACGCCGTCGAGCTCGCGCAGCCCCGGCACCGGCGGTATCACCGGATCGGACCCGCTCGCGATCACGACGTGGTCCGCGGAGAGGACCTCACCGTCGACGTCGACGCGCCCCGGGCCGGCCAGGCGGGCGGCGCCCCGGAGCACGTCGATGCCCCGGCTCTCGAGGTACTCGGCCTTCGCCCCGTCCTCGTAGCCGGAGACCATGAAGTCGCGCCACTCGAAGGCGCCCTCCGGGCGAACCCCTCCGCTCACGGCCTCGCGCGCGCCGGGCGCCTCGCGCGCGGCCTGCAGCGCCTCGCCGGGGCGGAGCAGGGTCTTCGACGGGATGCAGGCCCAGTAGTCGCACTCGCCGCCAACCAGCTCCCGCTCGGCGATCGCGACCTTGAGTCCGCCGTCCGCCAGGCGGGCCGCACAGTGCTGCCCGGCGGGGCCGGCGCCGATGACGATTGCGTGGTAGTTCGTCTCCATGGCGAGGGAGTCTGGCGGCCGCAGGCTCCGTGCGCGAGACTCCGCATGAATGGGTCTCTACGGCGAGCACATCCTCCCGCGTATCGTCAACTGCGCCTGTGGGCTGAAGAACGTCGCGCCGCTGCGGCAGCGCGTCTGCGCGGGGCTCGAGGGCGACGTGGTCGAGATCGGCTTCGGCTCCGGCCACAACGTCCCCTTCTACCCCGAGGCCGTCACCAGGGTGGCGGCGATCGAGCCGGCCGACCTCGGCTGGAAGCTCGCCGAGAAGCGCCTGGGGGAGACGCGCGTCGCCGTGCAGCGATCGGGGCTCGACGGCCAGTCGCTGCCCTTCGAGGACGACAGCTTCGACGCCGCCCTGTCCACCTGGACGATGTGCACGATCCCGGACGTGGACGCCGCGCTCGCCGAGCTCCGGCGCGTGCTGAAGCCCGGTGGCACGCTGCACTTCCTCGAGCACGGGCTGGCGCCGGACGAGAAGGTGCGCCGCTGGCAGCACCGCCTCGAGCCGGTGCAGAAGAGGCTGTTCGGAGGCTGCCACCTGACGCGGCAGGTGGCCGACCTGGTCACGGGGGCGGGCTTCACGATCGCCGCCATCGACGTCTTCTACGAGGACGGCGCGCCGAAGTTCCTGGCCGCCGACTCGCTCGGCACCGCGGTGTCCCCGTGAGCGTTCCGGGTGTGGTGTGGATTCCCGTACCGGACGACGCCGGGTGGCCCCATGGTGGCGCGGCCTCAGCGATGCGAGCCTGGCCCCATGAAGTCGATCAGCCCCTCACTCCTCGTCGCGGCTCCTGAGGATGGCGCGTTCTACGTCGAGAGCAGCCTTCCGCCGGGCCTCACCTTGAACGAGTATCGGCGCGGACGCCCACGGCGCGCGACCCGCTGGGGCCGGCTGAAGCGGCTGGCGGGCAGCGGCGCTGCCCCGGCGACCGCGTGAGCGCCACCTTGGAGAGCCTCGGCGAGCTGCGCTCGTCCGTGGCCGGCACCGTCATCGGCCCCACCGACTCGACCTATGACGCCGCGCGGCGCTGCTTCAACGCCCTCGTCGACCGCCGGCCGGCACTGATCGTCCGCTGCCTCGGCCCCGGCGATGTCGCCACCGCCTTCGACTTCGCCCGGACGGAGGGTCTCGAGGTGGCCGTGCGCGGGGGCGGGCACAACCCGGCCGGGCACTGCGTTCTCGACGGCGGGCTCGTGATCGACCTGTCGGCCATGCGGCGTGTCGACGTGGACGGCGACGCGCGCGTCGCGCGCTCCCAGGGCGGCGCCACCTGGCTCGACTTCGACACGGCCACGCAGGCGCTCGGCCTCGTGACCCCCGGCGGAGTGGTGGGCTCGACCGGCGTGGCCGGGCTCACCTTCGGCGGCGGCATCGGCCACCTCACGGCCCAGCACGGCCTGACCTGCGACAACCTCCTCGGCGCCGAGGTCGTCACCCCGGACGGCTCGGTGGTTCGGGCCGGCGCGGACGAGGACTCCGACCTGCTCTGGGGGCTCCGCGGGGGAGGGGGCAACTTCGGCGTGGCCACCCGGCTCGAGTTCCGCCTGCACCCGCTCGAGCGGGTCGTCGGCGGCCGCCTCGTGTACGCGGGGCCCGGCGTGCGCGACGTGATCCGCCTGTATCGCGACATCGTCGCCGATGCCCCGCGCGACCTCAGCTGCGGCGCGGTCCTCGCGGTCGACGACTCGCTCGTGCCCTTCCTGATCGTAGGTCCCTGCTACACCGGCGCCGACGGCGATCCGGACTGGCTGCGCCGGCTGCGCGCGGCGCCGGGACTCGTCGACGACCGCGTGCGCCCTCACTCGTACGTCTCGCAGCAGCACGTGTTCAACTCGCCCTACGGCGAGGAGCGCCACTACTGGAAGAACGCCTTCGTGCCGGAGCTGCCGGACGAGCTGATCGACGAGCTCCTGAGCCGGATCCAGGCCCTGGGGACGCCGCCCGGGCAGATCCTGTTCGAGTCGCTCCATGGCGCGCCCATGGACACCGAAGACGGGCCGATCGGGTTCCGACACGCGGCGTTCAACGTGAGCGCCACGGCCACCTGGCGCGACGCCGGCGCTGACGACGAGCACATCGCCTGGGCGCGTGACACGACGGCGGCGATCAGGCCATGGTCGGTCGGTGGCGGCTACGCCAACTACATGCAGGCCGACGAGCCGATCGAGCGCGTCCGCGCCGCGTTCGGCGACGAGGCGTTCGGGCGCCTGCAGGAGCTCAAGACGCGCTACGACCCGGACAACGTCCTGCGCCGCAACCAGAACATCCCGCCGCTCTAGAAGCGAATCCGCGCCCGGCCCGGCTCGGGCTCGAACGCCTGCAGCACCCTCCCGCTCACCGACCCGTCCTCGCCGATGACGATCTGCACCATGTGGAAGAGGCTGCCGCGGTCTTCCGGGTGTGCGTCTCCCTCCGCGCAGATGCCGCGGAAGTCCGAGCAGAGCCCGGTGCCGCCGCCGCCCGACATGACGAAGTGGATCCCGTCGTGCACGTGATGGTCGAAGGCCAGCCCGTGGGCGCAGCAGACGAGGCCCACGCCGTGGCGGCGGAGCAGCCCGAGGAACTCGTCCTCGCGCGCCCGGAAGCCCCACTCGGGGTGCGGCTCGTAGTGGCCGCCGAGGTGCGGCGGCATGTGGGTCAGCACGACACGGTGCGGCGCGGCCGCCGCCGCCAGGCTGCGCTCGAGGAACGCGAGCGCCTCCTCGCGTGGGCCCTCGACCGGCACATCGGTCGCGATCTCCACCGCGCCCACCTCGCTCGGTGCGCCGTTGATCGCCACGAAGTGCGTGTGGCCGTAGGCGAAGTCGAAGTTCATCGGACCGTGGACCCGCGACCAGGCCGCCGGGCCGTCCGCGCTGTCGAGGTCGTGGTTCCCGACCACGCAGATGTTCGGGACGGGCAGCCCATCCACCAGCTCCAGGTAGTGCTCGTGCCGGTCCGGCGTCCCGGGGCCGGCGAAGTCGCCCAGGTTGGCGAAGAACACCGGGGCGGGGTCGAGCTCGGCCACCTGGCGGAGCAGCTGCGAGCAGATGCCGTCCGCGGTGGGATCGGCCCACGCGCCGCTGTCGCCCGCGACCACGAAGTTGAACGGGTAGCGCACCGGCGCGGAGGCGATCTGCTCGGCCATCGAAAGATTTCGTCCAAGAATGTCCATTTCTCCAGTCGCCGTTCGTCTCGTACGCGACCATTACCCAAGAGGAGGTAGTCATGAAGTACCTGCTGCTGATCCACCAAGGCGACGCGCCCACCCCGTACGACGAGGAGGCGTGGGGACGCCTCACCGATGACGAGCGCAACGAGATCGCGAGCGCCTACCAGGAGATCAACCAGATTCCGGGCGTGACCCCGGGTGTCCAGATGCAGCCCGCGGAGACCGCCACCACCGTCCGCGTGGAGGACGGCACGACGCTCACAACCGACGGGCCCTTCGTCGCCCTCAAGGAGGCGCTCGGCGGTTACTTCGTGCTCGAGGCGGACGACCTCGACGCGGCCATCGAGATCGCCTCCCGCGTCCCGGCCGCCCGGCTCGGCGGCGCGGTGGAGGTCCGCCCGATCGCGGAGTGGTAGCGATTCTCGACCGGGCCTTCCGCGACGAGTGGGGCCGCATCCTGGCCGGCCTGATCGGCTTCCTCGGCGACTTCGACCTCGCCGAGGAGGCCGCTCAGGATGCCTTCGCCACCGCAGCGGAGCGCTGGCCGCGCGACGGGACGCCCGAACACCCGCGCGCCTGGCTGATGACGACCGCGCGGAACCGCGCAATCGACCGCATCCGCCGCGAGCGGACACTCGCCGAGAAGACCCGCCTGCTCGAGGTACCCGAGGCCGTGGAATACGAGATGGACGAGGCGTCGATCCCCGACGAGCGCCTGGAGCTCGTCTTCACCTGCTGTCACCCGGCGCTCGGGCTCGAGGCCCAGGTGGCGCTCACTCTGCGGGCGCTCGGCGGCCTGACGACGGAGGAGATCGCCCGCGCCTTCCTCGTCCCCAAGCCGACGATGGCCAAGCGGCTCGCCCGCGCGACGCGAAAGATCGCGGCCGCCGGGATCCCGTTCAGGGTGCCGCCGGCGCACCTGCTCCCCGACCGCCTCGCCGCGGTGCTCACCGTCGTGTACCTGATCTTCAACGAGGGCTACGGCGGCCGCGCGGACCTCGCCGACGAGGCGATCCGGCTCGGGCGGATGCTCGCCGAGCTGATGCCCGACGAGCCCGAGGTGACGGGGCTGCTCGCCCTGCTCCTGCTGCTGCACGCCCGCCGCGCCGCACGCACCGACGTCGACGGCCGCCTGGTGCTGCTGCC
>JBKGUS010000397.1:0-3161 GCA_046462295.1 Thermoleophilaceae bacterium
CGGAGAACATGCGCGGGGCTGGGCCGCCGCCAGCGTAGGCCGGGGGCATGGCGAAGGGCGAGCTGACGGGTTATCAGGCCCCAGTGTCGCATTCACATGCGAAAGCGGAACGCCTCCGGAGGGCGGATTACCGCGTCTCGTCGAACGGAGTCCAGTGGCGCGCGTGCCTTGAATGACTATGGCGCGGTGTCGACGTCCGTGAGTACGCGCGCCGTTGGAGCGCCGCCGAGGGCTGGGGAGGCGTCCCGAGAAGCCCATATGTTCGTCTCTAGGAACTCGCGAAAGGCAACTGCCTGGTCGATGCTGGCGAAGTCGAGATCGATGTAGATGTACCTGTCGTCGTCGATGGGCCGACGGACCCGCTGCGCACGTACGCCCGCCCTCTGGCGCGCCTCCTCGAACCGGGCAAACGCGCCTAACCAAGTGGGCAAGTCGGTGATCGGGTGCTCGATATGAAGCGTGGCCAAATCGTGTTCCTTTCTCTCGCGATCCTTTGCCGGTGTTGATAGCGGGCGCGGCGGGGACCTACGCGAGCTGCGGTCCGACGACTTCGAGGCAGAATTTGGCAGCTCGTTTCACGCGAGCAGTTCGCAGCCGTTGGCCGCGGCGACCGCGGCGACGTGCTCCCAGTCGGGCTCGTCGTCGGACGGCGGCGGCAGCGTCCGGGCACGGGCCGGAACGCTCATCTCCCTGACAAGGCTCTCGAACCCACCCGGGGTGCAGATGAACAGCATCCGGCAGCCGTCGTCGCCGATCGAGTAGCGGTGGGGGATGTCGCGCGGGCCGAGGGCGTAGTCGCCGGGGCCGACCTCGAACGACTCGTCGCCGACGTGGATCGTCGCCGAGCCCTCGAGGATGTAGAACGCCTCGTCCTCGCGGTGGTGGACGTGCAGCGGCGCCTCGTGGCCGGGCGGCTCGTTCACCTCGACGATCGTCATCAGCCCGCCGGTATCGGCGGCGGTCACCCGGATCACGGCGAGACTGGAGAACCACCAGCGCGCCTCTCCCTCGTCGTCGCGAACCACGTGTGGGTCCAGCGGTCGGGTGGCCTGCTCGGTCATGGCTCCTCCTTCGTTCGTTGGTCGATGGCCAGCAGTGAGATCACGTAGCGCCAGGCGCCGTCCGCGCCGCGGCGCACCACGCTCGTGCCCTGGGTCGCGAGGACCAATGCGATGTCGTGCGCCTGGACGACGCACCGAGGGTCGGCGACGTAGGTGAAGTCGGGCGACCACAGGGCCGACGCCCGCAGCGCGATCTCCGCGCTGCCGCGCAACTGGCCGGCGACGCCGCTCCCTACTAGCAGAGCTCGTGTTTCGAACAGCGACGCCAGAGCTCCCCGGTCGCGGAGCACGAATGCGTCCTCGAACAGCGCGTCGAGCTCCTCCGGGGTGCGCGCTCCGTGTGTCACGGGGCCGACCCTACGCCGCCGCGGGGACCCCGCCTATTCCAGAAATCTGGTGTTTACGCGCGTGCTCGTGCGACCTAACCTGCGCTCATGGGGGTGATGACGAAGCAGCGCGCGCAGGACCGGATCGCCGAGCTCTCACGGCGGGGCTACGACCTGGCGACGTTCTGGCGCGAGTGCACCGAGGTCCTCGAGGGGGCGGTCCCCCACTACGACAAACCGTGCTGGTACACGGTCGATCCGGCGTCGTTGCTGATCACGAGCCATTACCACGACGGGTTACCGGAATTTCCGCCCGAGCTGCTGCGCCACGAGTACTACGGCGACGACGTCAACCAGATCGCCGACGTGGCCCGCTCGGAGGGTGGGATCTCGACCCTGCACGAGGCGACCGGAGGGGACCCTTCGTCGAGCAGGACCTGGCACATGAACATGGCAATGGGCGGCGACCAGGAGATGATCGCCGCACTGCGGACCGCGAACGGTGAGGCCTGGGGCGCGGTCGGGCTCTATCGCGCGCCCGGGGAGCCGATGTTCGATAGCGAGGACAAGGCGTTCCTGAGGGCGATCGGAGCCGATCTGGCGACCGGCGCGCGCACCGGGCTGCTGGTCGGCGAAGCCCGCGATCCGCAGTGGCCCGACTCGCCCGGGCTCGTCGTGCTTTCCGAGGCCGGTGAGGTCGAGTCCACGACGCCCGGCGTCGAGCGCTGGCTCTCGGACCTGCCGGACGGGGACCTGGATGCGGGACGGTTGCCGACGGCCGTCCATGCGGTGGCCGGCCGCGCGCTACGGACGGCCGACAGCTGCGACGAGCCGGGCGAGGTGGCCGTCGCCCGGGTGCTGGCGCGCTCGGGGACCTGGGTCGTGCTCCACGGGACCTCGCTCGTCGCGTCGGGATCGCGCCGGGTCGCCGTGATCGTCGAACCGGCACACCCGGCGCGCATCACGCCGCTTCTGATGTCGGCCTACGGCCTGACCGAGCGCGAGCAAGAGGTCACTCGGCTAGTCCTTCACGGTGACTCGACCGCCCAGATCGCCGACCGGCTCGTCGTCTCACCGCACACGGTCCAGGAGCACCTAAAGAAGATCTTCGAGAAGACCGGCGTTCGAACCCGGCGGGAGCTCGTGGGCAAGGTGTTCTTTGCCCACTACGAGCCTCGATTTCGCGACAACGAGGGGCGCGCCCTCACGGGCGACCCGCTCCGCGGTGAGCCGTTCCCCAACGAGCCCACACGTCGCGACTAGGGACGGAAGCAGGCGCTTCGCCACTGTCACGCCAGACGCTCGCTGCGGACGATGTGGGAGCGTGATACCTGCCGTCAGCTCGCTATCGCAATTCGCCAGCAGCAGGAGCGCAGCTTCGACAATCCCTGCTGCTCGACTACCGACAGCAGAGCAGGCACCCGTCGCAGATCAGATAACCACCGGATGTACATGTCGGTCGGCGTAGACGACCGCGCATTCGCTAAACAAGCCCGATGGCTACCTTCTAGGCTCATACCGCATCGCCACCGCCCCCGAGCCGAACTCCAGCCGGCTGTCGAGCTTCAAGTCGACACGCTTCGATAGCCCCGCGAACAACGTCGGCCCGTGGCCCGCCAGCCTGGGCTGCACCACGAACTCGTACTCATCGATCAATCCCAGCTCCGCCAACGCCAGCGGGAGTTTCACGCCTCCCACGAACAGTCCCTTACCCGACTCCCGCTTCAGCTGCTGAACTGCCTTCCCCAGATGATCCCCGCGCACGAGCTCCGCG
>JBKGUS010000398.1:0-19440 GCA_046462295.1 Thermoleophilaceae bacterium
GGCTCGAAGCCGGCGCCGGCGAGCAGGTCCGGCACGGCCTCCAGCTCCTCGGGGAAGTAGGGCGAGTCGATCAGCATCGCCTCGGTCGGGCGCAAGCCGCGGGCTCGGCCCGCGGCGCCGCGATCCTTTTCGGCGCGCAACGCGACGGCGTTCGTCTGCCACAGGAGGCTCGTTACGACGAGCGCGTCCCGGTGGACCGAGACCGCCCGCAACGGCCTACGCGGCCTTCAGCAGCTTGCCGGCCTCGCGGAAGGTCTTCACCTCGGCGTCCGGCCTCTTGCCCTCGGCCTCGTCGCCGTGGCGGTTGACCCAGATCACCGGGATCTTCTGCTTCAGGCAGGGCTCGACGTCGGTGGGATAGCCCGACGCGATGTGGACCCAGTGCCTCTTGGTCGACCCGATCCGGCGCGCGCATTCCTTGAAGTGCGCCTCGTCGGGCTTGTATGAGCGCACCTGCTGGGCGGTGACCACCAGGTCGAAGTCGGTGCGCAGGTGGCGGCGCGTGGCGCCGAGCAGCTTGTCGTCGATGTTGGAGAGGATCCCCACCTCGTACTTCTTCGCGAAGCGCTCGAGCTGGGCGTTCGTCTCGCGGAACGGCTGCCACGCGGGCACGCTGTTCGGCAGGAAGTTGGAGCGCGACGGCTCGAGGTCCCAGCCCAGCTCGCCCGCCACCCGCACCGCGGTGCGGCGCAGCACCTCGGCGTAGAGCTCGTAGGAACCGCGCTGGATCTCGCGCTGTACTTCTATGAAACGCGGGATCAGCGCCTCGCGGTCGATGGTGAAGCCGTCGCGGTCGGCCTCCTTCTGGAAGGCGTCGTATACACCGGTCTCCCAGTCGATCAGGGTGCCGTAGCAGTCAAATGTGACGAACTTGACGTCTTTCGGAAGAGCCATGCAGGGTTTCGATAGGGTCCGGCGCCCCCGTAATGCGGGCGCCTCGCGCGGCGGCGCATCCTATCTACCCGGCAAGTGGCGATCCTCGTCGACACGGACACGAAGCTCTGCGTCTCCGGCATCACCGGTCGCGAGGGCAGCTTCCACACGCTGCGAAACAAGGCCGAGGCGCTCGAGGCCAGGGGCGTGCGCGTGGGACGCAACCCGACCCAGGTAGCCGAGATCGCAGTCGAGATCCTGGGCGCGCGCGTGTAGGTTTTTGAGTGGACGAGCGTCTCGACGCCGTGCGCAAGCTGTGGGCCACCTACCGCGAGGAGGGTGTCGAGAAGGCTATCCCGCTGCTTCACCCCGAGGTGGAGTTCGTCGACCACGAGGGCCGCGTCTTCACCGGGCACGACGGCGTGCGCAGCTTCTTCGCCGAGTTCGAGGAGCGGGGCGAGGTGTTCACGGCCTCGCCCTACAGCTTCGAGCTCCATGCGCCCGACCTGCTGGTCATCGGCCACCGCCGCATTCGCACCGAGGACGGCACGCGCGGCGACTACCTCTTCTTCGTGCACAGCTTCCGGGACGGGCGGGTGTGCCGCATCGCGGCGCACCCGACGAAGGACGCCGCGCTGGCTGACATCGCCGAGCGGTATCGTGGCCAGTCGTGGCCGAGCTGACCAACATCTCGCTCTCGCGCGGCGCTCCCTCGCTCGACATCGTGGCGGTCGACGACCTCAAGCTGGCGGCGCAGCGCGCGTTCGAGCACGACCCCGCGAGCACCTTCGCGTACGGCACGTCGGCGGGCTATCCGCGACTGCTCGAGTGGCTCGCCAAGAAGCACACCGTGGCGCCCGACCGGCTGCTCGCCACGAACGGCTCGATGCAGGCGGATGCCTTTCTGTTCGAGGAGCTGGTCCGGCCGGGCGACCTGGTCGTGGTCGAGGCGCCGACCTACGACCGTACGCTGCTCTCGCTGACCAAGCTGGGCGCCGAGGTGTTCCCGATCCCGCTCGAGGCGGACGGCCTGGACGTGGGGGCACTCGAGGTCGCGCTCGACGCGGGAGCCAGGCCGAAGCTCGCGCATGTCATCCCGAACTTCCAGAACCCGGCCGGGTGCACGCTGTCGCTCGACAAGCGCCGCCGGCTGGTCGAGCTCGCGCGCGAGTACGACTTCACGATCTTCGAGGACGACCCGTACGTGGAGCTGCGCTTCGAGGGCGAGCCGCACCCGCGCATGCTGGAGCTCGACGACAGCGGCGAGGCGGTCGTGTACGCGTCCTCCTTCTCGAAGACGGTCTGCCCGGGCATCCGCGTGGGCTACCTGGTCGGGCCGAGGGAGCTGATCGCGGGGATCCGCAAGCGGGCCACCGAGACCTACATCTCGCCGAACATGGTGGCCCAGTCGATCGTCGCCGAGTTCTGCGACTCGGGCGCCATCGACCGCTCGATCGAGACCGTCAAGGCGGCGCTGCGCGAGCGGCGCGACGCCACATGCGCCGCGCTCAACCGGCACCTGCCCGACGCGCGCTTCGTGACCCCCCAGGGCGGCTACTTCCTCTGGGTCGACCTGCCCGAGGGGAGCGACGTGGACGCGCTCGCGCTGGGCGCCGCCGAGCGCGGCGTCGTGTTCGTGAAGGGCACCGACTTCCTGATCGAGGGCGGTCAGAGCTCGCTGCGGCTCGCCTACTCCGCCGTGCCGCCCGACCAGATCGAGGAGGGCATCGCGCGGGTGGCCGAGGCGTACCGGGAGCTCACGCCGACGGCTGCGTGATCCCGCTCGAGCAGCCGCGCGACGTCGGCGCGCTGCTTCGTGACTCGTTCACCGTCTACCTGCGTCACTTCGGCACCTTCCTCGCGCTCGGCGCGCTGGTGGTCGTGCCGTCGCAGGTGATCGTCGGCGGGATCGGGCTGGAGCAGCTGACCGCCGACTACGACGACACCTCCCCGAGCTGGGCGGAGACGTCGATCGCGGCGGCCGTGGCGTACCTCGTGGTGGCGCCGTTGATCACCGCGATCTGCATACACGCGCTGCGCTCGGTGGCGGGCGGCGGCTCGCCGGGGGCGCGAGAGGCGATCGTGAAGGGGTTCGAGGCCTTCGCGCCGATCTTCTTCGCGGTGCTGCTGGCGGCGGCGGGGATCGCGCTCGGGCTGCTCCTGATCGTGCCGGGCATCTACCTGTTCGTCCGCTGGTACTTCGTGCCGCAGGCGGTGGTGCTCGAGGGTGCCCGGAATGCCGCCGCGCTGCGCGCGAGCAGCCGGCTCGTGGCCGGAGCGTGGTGGCGCACGTTCGGGCTCGTGCTGGTGGTCAACGTGCTCGTCGCGCTTGCGATCTTCGTGCTCGGCGCCCCGTTCACCATGCTGGCGGACGCCAGCGACCGCGCCCTGTGGGCGCTGGCCGGCCAGATCGTGGCCACGTCGGTCACGCAGCCGTTCATCGCGCTCTTCTCGACGTTCCTCTACTACGACCTGCGCGAGCGAAAGCGGGCGGCGTTCCGCTAGGACACCGTCTGGACGTGCGAGATCAGCTCGCCGTCGCGCAGGACGTGCAATGCGAAGCCGGCCGGGTCGGGGACGGTCTGGAGCTCGCTCATGAGGAGGTCGAGCCGCGCCTGCATGTAGGTGCTCGGGACGGCCAGCACGGCCCGACCGGCGAGCTCGGAGGTGACAGGCCGGTGCATGTGGCCGGCCACGATGCGGCGCACCTGCGGATGGCGCATGAGGACGGCTTCCAGCGCGCGGCGATCCTCGGTGGGCAGCCCGATCTCGTCGAGGGGCGGGATCCCGGTGAGGAGCGGTGGGTGGTGCATGGCGAGCACGGTCGGGAGGTCTGACGCAGCGGCCAGCTCCGCGTCGAGCCAAGACAGGCGCTCGTCGTCGAGGGCGCCGTCCTCCTCGCCCGGCTTGGTGGTGTCGATCACGACCAGGCGCAGCTGCCCGAGGTCGACCGTGTAGTGAACCGGCTCGTGCCCCGCACCCGGCAGGTCGAAGTGACGGCGGAGCGCGGCGCGGTCGTCGTGGTTGCCGGGGAGGACGAAGATCGGCGCTTCCAGCGGCGCGAGTAGCTCGAGCACCTGCTCGTACTCGGCGTCGGCGGCGTTCTCGGCGAGGTCGCCGGTCACGAGCACGGCATCAGGAAGCGGTCGGAGCGCCTGGACCGACTCGACCGCGGCGGCCAGCGCGGCGACGGGGTCGCAGCCGCCCCAGTGTGCGCCGAGGTGCGGATCGCTGAGTTGCGCGAGCAGAAACGTCGCGCGATCCTACTCATGGAGAGTCTGCATGAGACAGGGGAGCCCGGCGCCGTTCCTGGTCGACGTGACGGCGCTCGCCGTGAGCGCCCTGCGCCCGGAGAACATGGCTTCCGACCCTGAGCTGGCTGTGGCGCTGCACGACTTCGAGTCGCTCGCGATGGGATCGGCGTCGTTCGCGGTGGCCGGCCTCATGGCCTCGCTCGCGGTGGTCGTACTCGGGCACGGCACGGTGTGGCCGAGGTGGGTCGGTTGGCTGGCGGCGGCCGCCGTCCTGTATCCGCTGCGCGCCGGGACGCTGTTCGCGACCGGGGACGTCTTCGCCGCCGACGGCATCTTCGGCCTCTACGTGCCGGTGGCGGCGGTGGCGGGATGGGTCCTTGTCGCGAGCGTCGGCCTCGCTCTGGAGCTTGTTGACCGCCCCCGCGAGGCGCGCTAGCTTCGCCCGCGAACCAGCGAGAAGGAGATGGCTATGGCCGAGACGAGCGTGGAGCACACCGCCGGCGTCGATAACACGATGCGCGGCCATGGCGACGTGCGCGAGTTCCCCGCGTCCGTCTGGCGAGGGGTGCCGGACCTCGCGTTCGAGATGGTCGAGGGACCGTTCCTCCATATGCGCCGGAGCGGCGAGGGCCATGGCGGCTAGCGTGCCGGCCGCGGACATCGACCTCGTCCGCGGCTTCAACCGGCTGGTCACGCGGCAGCTCCGGGCGCTCGACAACCCCTACCTGGGCCGGCGTCCGCTCGGCGAGTGCCGGGTGCTGTACGAGATCGGCGTCGACGGCGCCACGGCGCGAGACGTGCGCGCACGGCTCGGCCTCAAGCCGGCGTATGTGGCGCGTCTGGTTCGCGCGCTCGACCGGGACGGGCTGGTCGAGGAAGCGTCCGGCGAGTTGCGATTGACGCCGGCGGGGCTGTCGCTGCTGCGCGAGCTGGACCGCGACTCGGACGAGCTCGCCGCCTCGGTGCTCGCGCCGCTGAGCGAGCATGAGCGGGCGCGGCTCGTGCGGGCACAGGCCGAGGTGCGCCGCCTGATGGCGGTCTCGATGGTGAGCATCGCGACCGAGGACCCGGCGTCCGAGGACGCGAGGTGGTGCCTGACGCACTACTTCGCGGAGCTTGCCGAGCGCTTCGAGGAGCACTTCGACCCGGGACGGACGCTGCCGGCCGATGCAGCGCACCTGGTGCCGCCCGCCGGAGCGTTCCTGATCGCGCGCGTGAGCGGCGAGCCGGCGGGATGTGGGGCCCTGAAGACGCACCGGCCGGGCGTCGGGGAGATCATGCGGATGTGGGTCGACCGAGCCCACCGCGGGCTCGGGATCGGCGCGCGAATCCTCGACGCGCTCGAGGGGCACGCCATCGCGCTCGGCCACCGGACCGTGCGGCTCTACACCAACCGCTCGCTGGACGAGGCGAAGGCGATGTACCGCTCCCGCGGATACGAGGAGATCCCCCGCTACAACGACGACCCGTACGCGAACCACTGGTTCGAGAAGCGCCTCGGCGGCCGCTGACGGCGCGGGCGCGACTCAGCCCGTGTTGCGCATGCCCGCGGCGATGCCGTTCACCGTGAGCAGCAGCGCCCGGGCGAGGTCGCCGTCCGGCTCCGCCTCGGCGCGCCGCCGCTCGGTGAGCGCGATCTGCAGGTAGTGGATGGGCGCCAGGTAGGCGTCACGGACGGCGAGGGTTCGCTGCAGCACCGGGTCGGCGTCGAGGAGGCGCTCCTCCCGGCGCAGGCGCAGGATCTCCTCCATGGTGAGCTCGTGCTCAGCGCGAATCGCCTCGAGCGGCTGCCGCCGGTCGGAGGGCACCAGCCTCTCCACGTAGTGGCCGGCGATCTCGAGGTCGGTCTTGGCGAGCGTCATCGCCACGTTCGACAGGAAGTTGCGGAAGAACCACCAGCCCTTGTGCATCTCGTCGAGGCGCTCGCCGAGGCCAGCGTCGCGGGCCGCCCGCAAGCCGGTGCCGACCCCGTACCAGCCCGGCACGATCTGGCGCGACTGCGTCCAGCCGAACACCCACGGGATCGCGCGCAGCCCCTCGATCCCGGCGCCGCTGTCGGGACGCCGCGACGGCCGCGAGCCGAGGTGCAGCTCGGAGAGCAACTCGACCGGGGTGGAAGCGAAGTAGTACGCCGGCACAGCGGGGTCGTCCACCAGGGCCCGGTAGCGCTCGAACGCCGCCGTCGAGACGAGCTCCATGGCCTCGACCCAGCTCGCGAGCGCCTCGGGCGACATCCGCGGGCGGCGGTGAAGGACCGTCGCCTCGAGCGCCGCGGCCAGCATCAGCTCGAGGTTCTCACGCGCGAGGCTCGGCATCAGGTACTTGTCGGAGATCACCTCGCCCTGCTCGGTCACCTTGATCTCGCCGTCGAGCGTCCGCGGCGGCTGGGCGAGGATCGCGTCATGGGCCGGCCCGCCGCCGCGGCCGACGGTGCCTCCCCTGCCGTGAAACAGGCGCAGCCGCACGCCGAAGCGGGCCGCCGCGTCGCGCAGCCGCTGCTGCGCGCGGTGGATCTCCCACTGGCTCGTCGTGATGCCGGCCTCCTTGTTCGAGTCCGAGTAGCCGAGCATCACCTCCTGGACGTCGCCGCGCAGCGCCACCAGCCGGCGGTAGGCGGGATCCTCGAGGAGCTCCGCGAGCACGTCCCCGGCCCGACGCAGCTCGTCGATCGTCTCGAGGAGCGGCACGAAACCGATCCGCGCCACGCCACCGGGAACATCGACGAGGCCCGCCTCACGCGCGAGCAGGGCCGCGGCCAGCACGTCGTCGGCGCCGCGGCACATCGAGACGATGTAGGACTCGACCGTCTCGGGGCCGTAGCGCTCGTGCGCGGCTCGGATCGCCTCGAAGGCCCCGAGCGTCCGCCTGCCGGCCGGGTCCAGCGGAGGCGGATGGAACGCCAGCGGCCGCCGCGAGGCGAGCTCGGCGGCGAGCAGCCGGCGGCGCTCGGGACGGGACAGGTCCGCGTACGGCCGGTGGCCGTCGCGCAGCCGGTCGAGCAGCTGCCCGAGCGCCTGGTGGTGCGCGTCGGCGTGCTCGCGCACGTCCAGGGTGGCGAGGTGCAGGCTGAACGCGGCCAGCGTGCGCAGGGCGCGCTCCACGCGGCCGCGCGCGATCCGCTCGCCGCGGTGCGCGAGCAGAGACGCCCGGATCAGCTCGAACTCGCCAAGCAGCTCGGTCGGCCCGAGGTAGTCGACGCCGGGCTCGTGCGGGCGCCCCTCGACCAGACGCCGCCGCGTGTTCACCAGCTTTGCCCGCATGCAGGTGAGCTTCAGCCGGTACGGCTCCTCGGAGTTCAGCCGGCGGAAGCGCGCCTCCACGTTCGGGACGAGCTCCAGGTCGCGCTCGAGCGAGTCCATGAGCTCACCCGTGGCGCCCACGATGCGCACGGACGACGACAGGTCCCGGCGCAGCTCGTCGACGATCTCGATCGCGTCACGCAGGCCGTGCTCGAACTGGAGGTCGAGCACCTCCCCCGTGCTCTCGGGCCCGACGTTCGGGTTGCCGTCGCGGTCGCCGCCGATCCAGCTGCCGAATGTGAGCGCCCGCGCGCGGGGCGCGAGCTCGATCCCGAGTCGCCCCAGCTCGCCGGCGAGCGACTCGAGCACGTCCGGCACCACCTTGCGGTGCAGCCCGTCGAGGTACCAGACCGCGTTGCGGGCCTCGTCCACGACGTTCGGGCGGGCGATCCTGAGCTCGTCCGTCTGCCACACGAGGTCGACCAGCTCCTCGAGCCGGGCCCGGACCCGCGCCTCCTCGGCGGGCTCCCGCCGCCACTCCTCGAGCAGCTCGGCGACCCGGGTGATCTTGTAGAGCATCGTGCGACGCGCCGCCTCAGTCGGATGCGCCGTGAAGACCGGCCGCACCGCCAGCCGCCCGACCTCGCCGGCGAGCTCGGCGGGCGGGATGCCGGCCTCGGCGATCCGATCGACCGCCTGCGCGATCCAGCCGCCCTCGCGCACGCGCACCGCGCCCAGCTCGCGGCCGCGGTGGACCTGCTCGGCCACGTTCGCGAGGTGGAAGTACGTCGTGAAGGCCCGGACCAGCTTGGTCGCGGTCTCCGCATCGACCTCGCCAAGCAGACCCACGGCCACCGCCCGGTCGGCCCGAACGGCGGAGCGGACCTGCTCGACCAGATCGAGCAGCTCCTGTCCCTCCTGGCGGACCAGGGTGTGGCCGAGCAGCACGCCAAGCTCGCGGATGTCACGCCGCAGCGCCGCCTGCGGGTCGTCGCCCGGCGAGGGGCGGGATGTCTGGGCGACGGCTATCTGTCCGGCCTTGATCTCGAGGGGCCTACGCCGGCTGCCGCGCCCCGTCCGGCTGCTCCGCCTTGAGCACCTCGCGTGACTCCTCCAGGGTGCGCCGGTTCACCATGTGCGTCGCGAGGCCGTCATCGCCCACCCGGATCCCCATGCCGAACCGCATGTCGACCTCGATCCCGCTGTCCACCCCCCTGCCGCGGAACCTGATCGCCGCGAACGCGTAGTCGCCGTCGTCCTCGACATGCTCCACGTCGATCCGGAACTCCTCCCACGGCGCGTGCAGCTGCTTCCAGAACCGGACCGCCTCGCCGTGGCCGCAGTACTCCGCCGACAGGTCGGGGAAGACGCCGGAGGTGCTGATCACCACGCCGGCGCTGAGGAGTGAGAGCCACGCGTCGCAGTCCTCCCGGTTCCAGGCGTCGTATCCGGCGAGGAGCTTCTCGGAGTTGGACTCCACATCGCTCATGCAACCACACGCAGGTGCCGGAACGGGCGGCCTCGCAGCTCGCGCACGACGGCCTCGACGAGACGCTCATCGTCGCGCACCTCGCCGTCGGTGACCGCGTCGATCAGGCCGCGCTTTCGCTCGAGCAGCTCGGCCATGGTCTCGTCGATCGTGTCCGGCGCGAGCAGGTACCAGGCCGTCACGGCGCTCTCCTGACCGATCCGGTGGAGCCGGTCCTCCGCCTGGTCGTGCCGGGCCGGGGTCCAGTCGAGCTCGAGGAACGCCACGTTCGACGCGCGCGTGAGCGTGATGCCCTGCGACGCCGCCTTCAGCGCGCACACGATCAGCTGCGGCCCGTCCTCAGCCTGGAAGGCGTCCACGGCCTGCTGGCGCGCCTGGGAGGAGTCCGAGCCGAGGATGTGCACGGCGTTCGGGAAGCGCCCGAGGACGGCCCGCTGCGTGGCGATGTGCTCGGCGAACACCACCAGCGGTTCGCCCGAGGCCAGGAAGTCGCCGATCCACGCGAGCGCGGTCGGGAGCTTGCCGCTCACCGCGAGCTGGCGCAGGTGGTTGAGCCGCACGAGCTGCTCGGCGCGCAGCGCGGCGGCGACCTTGTTGTCGATCGTGCGCAGGTCGAGCGGCAGCGACTGGAGCCAGGCGATCACGTCCTGCTCGGCGAGCCGGTACTCCTGCTCGTTCGAGAGCAGCACCGGGACGGTGTCGTGGCGCTTGGCGGGCAGCTGCGGCAGCACCTGCTTCTTCGTGCGCCGCACGTAGCAGCGGGCGCGCAGGTTCCAGTGGAGGCGGTCGTCGCTGCCCGCCGAGCGGAAGCGGCGCGTGAGCCGGGCGCCGCTGCCGAACTCCCGCAGCCGGCCCAGCACCCGCAGCTGGGCCACGAGCTCGTCGGCGCGGTTGAGGACCGGGGTGCCGGTCAGGGCGAGCCGCAGCGCGTCGTCAGGCAGACGCTCCGCAAGCTCGAGCGCCGCCTTGGTGCGCGCCGCGCCCGGGTTCTTCACGTAGTGCGACTCGTCGAACACCACGGCCCGCGGGAACCGCTCCACCAGCCGGGCCAGATGGGCCTCCAGGATGTCGTAGTTGAGGACCACGATCTCGGCCTCGCCGGCCTCCTCGGTCCAGCCGGACTCGGCCCGCCCGTCAAGCACGGTGACACTTCGCTCGGGGAGCCAGTGGAGGCTCTCGCGCTCCCAGGTCAGCTTCATGCTGGCCGGGCACACCACCACGGCCGGGAAGGCGCCGTCCGACTCGAGCGTCGCCAGCGCCTGCACGGTCTTGCCGAGCCCCTGCTCGTCCGCGATGAAGGTGCGCCGGCGCTCCAGCGCGTAGCGCACGCCGGCGCGCTGGAAGGGATGCAGCTCGCCGCCGAGCACGAGCCCGTCGAGGTCGGCGTCCTCGGCGTAGGAGAGCGCGACCGTCTCGGCGGCCCGGTCGTGCTCGTCCTGGAGCTCGTCGATCAGGTCGCGGGCGCGCTCCTCGAGCTCCACCCCGGGGTGCTCGCGGAGGAACTCCGCGAAGGCCGGCGCGAGCGCCGGGTCGCCGGGCACCGCCACGGCCCAACCGCCGTCGCGCTTGAAGTAGCGGCCGTGCAGCGGCACCGGCTGCGCCTCGGGCAGTCGCTTGTAGGCGCGCGCGGGCTCTGGGTCCCAGCGCGTCTGGAGGGTGAGCGCCGGCTCGCCGTCGTCGCCGATCTCGAGCGTCAGCTCGGCGCCGGCCGGCTCCCGGCCGGCCCGCAGGTCGCGCGCACAGCCGAGGGCGAGGTCGTCGAGCTGGACGCCGTCGAGCTCGGCGAGCAGCTCGGCACTCTCCCGGTCGAACGGCAAGAGCAGCCTGGCCTCGCCGGCGGTCTCCGCCTCGGCCAGCTCGGCGGGGGGATCGCCGGAGATCGTGCGCAGCACGAAGGCGCCCCGGCCGCCGCGGGACACTACGGTCACGAGCGCCTTCCAGCGTCCCGAGTCGGTCAGCCAGGCAAGCACCTCGGGCGCGGCCACGAGCTCGGGGAAGCGGCCCAGCACCTCCTCGACCGCCTTCCCGAGGCGCGGGTCGGCGGGCACGCGCCAGTGCTTGCGGCGCCAGTCGAACCAGCGTCGCGGCAGCCGCTTGACGGCCTCGTTCAGCTCCTCGTTGAAGGGGAAGTCGAAGACGAGCTCGGGCTGGCGCGGGTTGTCGGCGAGAAGCCAGACCCTGCCCGCTGCCGCCGAGTCTTGCTGGGAGGGCTCGGACATCGAACCTTCGAGACTAGTCGGCCTGCGATTAGTTCGCGCAGTCTGGGACGTTAGACGCGCCATGACACGACTACTCGACAGCAAGAACACCATCGTGTACGGCGGCGGCGGCATCGGCGGTGGCGTCGCCAGGACCTTCGCTCGTGAGGGCGCCCGCGTCTTCCTCGCCGGCCGCACCCGCGAGAAGCTCGAGGCGATCGCCTCGGACATCCGCGATGACGGAGGGTCCGTGGACATCGCGATCGTCGACGTGCTCGACGGTCAGGCGGTCGACGAACACGCGGCGGCAGTCGTGGCGGAGGCAGGGAGCATCGACGCGACCTTCCTGGCCGTGACCCGCGGCGACATCCAGGGCACACCGCTGATCGACATGACGGCCGACGACGTGACGAGGGCCGCCACGAACGGGCTGCTCTCCACGTTCCACACGTCGCGCGCGGCGGCGCGTCAGATGGCGAAGCAGGGATCCGGCGCGATCCTCACCCTGACGAGCGCGACCGCGGCCTTTCCCTCGCCTGGAATGGGCAGCACCGGGCCGGCGGACGCCGCCGTAGAGTCGTTCCTGCAGACGCTCGCCCACGAGGTCGGGCCGCAGGGCGTGCGCGTGGCCGTGCTCTGGTCGGCCGGCGTGGTCGAGACCCTCACGCGGGAGAGCATCGCCGAGGCCGGGGTCGACATCGACCCGGCGCAGGTGGTGGAGATGATCGCCGGCAGGTCGATGCTCGGCCGGGCGCCGAGGCTGCAGCAGGTGGCCGACACCGCGGCCTTCCTGGCGTCGGACCGGGCCGCCGGCATCACGGCCACCGTCGTGAACGTCACGAGCGGGCTGGTCGCCCGCTGAAGCCATGCCAACCCTCGACGAGACCACCTTCGCCTCCCTCGTAGAGCCCCACCGCCGGGAGCTGCACGTGCACTGCTACCGGATGATGGGGTCCTTCGAGGAGGCGGAGGACCTCGTCCAGGAGACGCTCCTGCGCGCGTGGCGCTCGCGCGAGAGCTTCGAGGGCGGGCCGCTGTTCCGCGCCTGGCTGTACCGCATCGCGACGAACGTCTCCCTCGACGCGCTCCGGCGCCGGTCGCGGCGTCCGACGACCGTCAGCTCGTTCGGGGAGGTCCCCTGGCTCCAGCCCTATCCGGACCTGCTGCTCGACGAGCTCCCGTCGGACGAGGACGAGCCCGACGCGGTCGTGGTGGCGAAGGAGACGATCGAGCTCGCCTTCCTGGCGGTGATCCAGGCGCTGCCCCCACTCCAGCGCGCGGTGCTGATCCTGCGCGACGTGCTGGGCTGGTCGGCGCGCGAGACGGCGGAGATCCTCGAGACGTCGGTGGCCGCCGCAAACAGCGCGCTGCAGAGGGCCCGCGCGACCGTGCAGGAGCACCCCACCCGGCGGCCCGAACGACCCGCGACGGAGGACGAGCGCCGCCTCCTCGAGGGCTTCATCGACACGCACGAGCGCGGCGACACCGAGGGCGCCATCGCGCTGCTGCGCGAGGACGTGCGGATCACGATGCCGCCGCACCCGTGGCTGTTCGAGGGCATCCAGGCGGTCAGGGAGCTGATGGCGAGCGCCGAGGCGACGGGCGAGTGGCGCCTGGTCCCGACGCGCGCCAACCGGATGCCGACAGCGGCCAGCTATCTGCGGCGGCCGGGCGACACCGAGTTCCGCGCGTTCAAGCTCGACGTGCTGCGCGTCGAGGGCGGCCGGATCGCGGAGCTCACGACGTTCGACGCCACGCTCTTCGCGGCGTTCGGGCTACCGCCGGTCCATGCCGAGGCTCAGCGCCCGTAGCGCTCCTTGCCGAGCACGAGCTGGTCGGGCAGCGCGGTGCGGGTCGGCGGCGAGGGATCCGCCACGACCGAGACGGTCTCCGCGACGCTGCGGGTCACCGAGTGGTTCGAGTTCCCGGCCTTCAGGATGATCTCGTCGTCGCCCGCGCGCGCGAGCGTCCCCTCGAGCCCGGGATGCAGGCCGGTGTCCTTGAGGTAGTGGAGCAGGTCCTCGGCCTCGTTCTCGAAGCGGAGCACTCGGACGCTCGCGCCCTCTGCCACGTCGGCGAGCGGCACGCCCGTCTCGCGGACGCCCTCGAAGATCGGATGGCCGTGGGGGCAGGTCTTGGCGTCGCCGATCGCCTTCAGCATGCGCTCCTCTACCACGGGCGACATCCAGTGCTCGAGCCGCTCGGCCTCCTCGTGGACCTGGTCCCAGGGAATGTCGAAGACGTCGGTGAGGAAGCGCTCGATCAGCCGGTGGCGGCGGACGATCTGGGTGGCGTGCTCGCGGCCCGTGTCGGTGAACTCGAGGCGCTTGTCGGAGCCGCGCGTGACGTAGCCGTCGTGCTCGAGCCGCCCGATCATCTCGTGGACGGTCGGCGCCGAGACCTGCATCGCGCGAGCGAGGTTGGCGCCGGTGATCGGCAGACCCGCCTCCTGGAGCCAATACATGATCTGGAGGTACTCCTCCTCGGCGACGGTGGCGTGGTCGTGCGACATGGGGCAATCGTAAACGCTCGCCAATAGAGTGCCCGGCGTGCAGATCGGGCCTGGGACTCGCGTGCTCGTGACCGGTGCTTCGCGTGGGATCGGCGCGGCGGTGGCCGATGCGTTCGCCGCGCGGGGGTGCGAGATCGGACGTGTGTCGCGGTCGGGAGCGCTCGCGGCCGACGTGGCGGACCCGGACTCGATCGCTGCCGCGGTATCGGGCTTCGGCGTCGTCGACGTGCTCGTTGCGAACGCCGGCATCGCCCACTATCTGCCGTTCAAGGACATGCCCCTGGCGAACGCCGAGGAGCTCACGCGCGTGAACTGGATGGGCACGGTTAACACGGTGCGCGCGGCGCTGCCGGGGATGCTCGAGCGGGGGCGCGGGCAGATCGCGATCGTGTCGTCAGGCGCGGGCATCCGCTCCTTCCCGAACGCCGCCGTGTATGGCGCGACCAAGGCGGCGCAGCGCGGGTTCGGCGAGGCGCTACGGCACGAGCTGAAGGGGAGCGGGGTGGGCTTGACGATGGTCTATCCGGGCCAGATCCACAGCGCGCTCCACGACCACGAGAGGGAGCGCATGCCGGCCTGGTACAAGCCGGAGCGCACCTCGCCGCCGGAGCCGCTCGCCGAGGCGGTCGTGATCGGGGTCGAGAAGGGGAGCCGGGAGGTCTTCTACCCTCGCAACGTGCGCCTCCTTCGAATCGTGCACGGGATGCGGCCCGGTCTGGCCGACGTGATGCTGAGGCGGATCATGGACCGGAGCGCCGCGCCGTGAGCCTGCCGCTCTCGCCCCCGATCCAGCCGCAGCTCGCGAAGAGCGCCCGGGACCTCCCGCCCGGCGACGGGTGGTGCTACGAGCCGAAGTGGGACGGCTTTCGCACGATCGTGTTCCGCGACGGCGACGAAGTGCACCTCCAGAGCCGCAACGGGCGGCCGATGAACCGGTATTTCCCGGATGTCGTGGAGCAGGCGCTGGCGCTGCCGGCGGAGCGCTTCGTCCTGGACGGCGAGATGGTGGTGACGGTGGACGGCGTGCAGGAGTTCGACCTGCTCTCGCAGCGGATCCACCCGGCGGCGTCGCGGGTGGAGCGGTTGCGTCGCGAGACCCCGGCGGACCTGGTCGCGTTCGACCTGCTCGCGGTGGGCGACGAGACGCTGCTCGAGCTTCCGTACACCGAGCGCCGTGAGCGGCTGGCGGAGCTGATCACGGACCCGGTGGAGCTGACGCCGGCGACCTCCGATCCGGAGGACGCCACGGAGTGGCTCGCCGGCACCGGCGAGGGAGTGATCGCGAAGCGAGCGGACGCGCCCTACCGCCCGGGGGAGCGGACCGGGATGGTGAAGATCAAGCGCGTGCGGACGGCGGACACCGTGGTGGTGGCGTTCCGCTTCGGCAAGGAGGAGGGAACGGTCGGCTCGCTGATCCTCGGCCTGTACGGGGACGACGACGGCGAGCTGCACGTGGTCGGCCACACGTCGAGCTTCAGGGCGAAGCAGAAGCGCGAGCTGCTGGAGCTGCTCGAGCCGTACCGGACCGGCGAACGCGGATCGGGCGAGCCGAGCCGGTGGAAGTCGGAGGAGGAGCTCGTCTGGGAAGGCCTCCGCCCCGAGCTGGTCTGCGAGGTCGAGTTCGACCACATAACGGGCCACCGAATCCGCCACGGCGCGAAGTTCGCGCGATGGCGGACCGACAAGGAGCCGCGCGAGTGCGTGCTGTCGCAGCTGCGGTCGTAGGGGTCGCCCTGGCGGTGATCGCATGGCCGGCGGCGGCGAGTGGCCAGAGCTACCAGATCCCGGCGGACAACCCGTTCGTGGGCGTTGCGGGCGCGGCACCCGAGGTGTACGCGCTGGGTCTGCGGAACCCGTTCCGCTTCTCCTTTGATCGGCAGACGGGCGATTTGCTGATGGGGGACGTGGGCGGCGGGGCTCGGGAGGAGGTCAACTGGATCGGAGCCGCGGCGGCGCGCGGGGCGAACTTCGGCTGGCCGTGCCGGGAGGGGGAGGCGGCGGGGCCGGTGTCCGACGCGCGGTGCCCGACGCCTGCGCCGGCGTACGTCGAGCCGCTGTTCGCCTACCCCACGCCAGGCGGCGCGGCCGTCACCGGTGGATACATCGTCCGAGACAGTTCCCTGACGGGGCTCGTCGGACGCGCGTTGTACGCGGACTTCTTCGACGGCCAGATCTTCTCTCTGGCGCTGAACGCCGCCGACCCAGACAACACGAGCACAGGGGAGACCCTTCCGAACCTCGCCTCCTTCGGCGAGGACGCCGCCGGCCGGCTGTACGTCGCCGACCTCGCCGCGGTTCACCGGTTGAGCTCCGGTGGCTCCGGAACGCTCTCGTCGACGCCCCTCACCGGCGCATGGGAGGAACCAATCGCGATCGGCACCGTGCCCGGCGACCCCAGCCGTCTCTTGGTGGGTGAGCGCGGCGGTGCGGTCCGGCTCATAGTCGATGGCGTCCGGCAGGCGACGCCGCTCGCGCTCGTGTCGACTACTCCGACCGGCGAACGCGGCTTGCTCTCCGTGGCGGCGGCCCCGGACTTCGCATCCACAGGGCGGTTCTACGTGTACTACACGGACCTGGACGGGGACATCCGGGTCGACGAGTTCTCCGCTTTCGGACAGCGCAACGTACTTGTCATCGAGCACTCGAGCGCCGGCAACCACAACGGCGGACAGCTCCACTTCGGTCCCGACGGCTATCTCTGGATCTCGACGGGGGACGGCGGGGGACAGGCCGATCAGTTCAACAACGCGCAGAACCCGGCAACCCTGCTCGGCAAGCTGCTGAGAATCGACCCAAGTCCCCCGACCGCATCGGTGCTTCCGCCGCAGGACACCACACCGCCGACCCTGCGGGTGCGGGCCAAGCGGCGCCAGCGCGTGCTGCGACTGCGCGGCGCGGTCGCCTATGTGCGCTGCAGCGAGTCCTGCTCGGTGGCGGCGCGGGGGCGGCTTCGGATCGGCCGGGCCCGGTACCGGATGCGGCCGCTCGCCCGGGCCGCACAGGCGAACCGGCGCGTGAGGCTGAAGGTCCGCCTGACGAAGCGCGGGGTCCGCGCCCTGCGGCGCTCCGCCCGGCGCGGCCGCCTCCGGCGGGCATCAGTGCGACTGAACTTGCGCGCGACCGACTCAGTCGGCCTGCGCTCTCCCGCGGTCCGGCGCACCGTTCGCGTTCGGCGCTGAGCGAGAGGGGGGTGTGTCGTTTCAGGGCACGTATGCGGTACTGAAACGACCCACCCCCCCTTGATCACCGGCCCGGCGCGCGCGCGAGCTCGGCGAGCCGGCGCTCCAGGAACGCCTGCTCCGCCGGGTTCTCCGTCAGCTCCCGGGCGCGGCGGTAGGCGTCCGCGGCTTCCTCGGGGCGGTCCAGGCGGCGCAGCAGGTCGGCGCGCGCTGCGTGCAGCAGGTGGTACCGCTCCAGCATCCCGCCCTCCAGCTCCGCCATCAGCTCCAGGCCTCGTTCCGGGCCCTCCGCCATCGCCACGGCTACCGCTCGGTTCAGCTCCACCACCGGCGACGGGTCCGCGTGCGCCAGCAGCGCGTACAGCGTGGCGATCCGGTTCCAGTCCTTGCTTTCGCTCGTGTGCTCCGCCGCGATCCGCGCCTGCAGTCCGTACGGCCCGGCTTCCCCCGCCGTCGCGGCCCGGGCGAGCGCCACGCCCTCCTCGATCTCATCCCAGTGCCAGAGCGAGCGGTCCTGGTCCTCCAGCAGCACCAGCTCGCCGCGCTCGTCCACCCGAGCGTCGCGCCGCGAGTGGTGCAGCAGCATCAGGGCCAGCAGGCCCCGCACCTCGGCCTCGTCCGGCATCAGCGCTAGCAGCAGGCGGGCGAGCCGGATCGCCTCGTCACACAGCTCACGGCGCACGACCGTGTCCCCGCTCGTCGCCAGGTAGCCCTCGTTGAAGATCAGGTAGAGCGCCGCCAGCACCGAGCGCAGGCGCTCCGGGAGGTCGTGGTCGGGCGGCACCTCGTACGGAATGCGGGCCGCCCGGATCTTGCGCTTGGCGCGCACGAGCCGCTGCTGCATCGCGCTCTCCCCCACGAGGAAGGCGCGCGCCACCTCCACCGTGGAGAGGCCGCCGAGCGTGCGCAGCGTGAGCGACACGCGCACCTCCGGCGCGAGCGCCGGGTGGCAGCAGGTGAAGAACAGGCGCAGGCGGTCGTCGGGCAGCGACGTGTCCGGCAGATCCTCGGGATCGCCCGGCATCAGCAGCTCCAGCTCCCGCAGCTTCTCCTCGTAGCGGCGCTCGCGGCGCAGCCGGTCGATCGCGCGATTGCGCGCCGTCCGGACGATCCAGGCGCCGGGGTTGTCCGGCAGCCCGTCGCGCGGCCAGCGCTCGAGCGCGACCACGAACGCCTCCTGCACCGCCTCCTCGGCCAGGTCGAAGTCGCCGAGGATGCGGATCAGGGTCGCGACCGCCCGCCCGGACTCGCGCCGGAACAGGCGGTCGGCGACCTCCGCGGAAGCTCCTACCGGCCCGCCTCCGTGCGCGCATCGTTGTGGTGCAGCTCCGAGCCGGCGGCCTCGTAGTCCATGACCGGCCGCACCTCCACCGTCCCGCCCGGCATGGGGATCCGCTTCGCCCAAGCGAGGGCGTCGTCGAGGTCCTTGCAGTCGAGCAGGTAGTAGCCGGCGAGCTGCTCCTTGGTCTCGGCGAACGGGCCGTCCGAGACGATGGGCTCTCCGCTCGCCTGGATCCGCACGGTCGTGGCGGTGGAGCTCGGCTCGAGCCCCTCGCCCCCGAGGTGAACGCCAGCCTCGATCGCGGCGCGGGTGTAGTCGTCCCAGGCCTTCATCGCCTCCGCCCGCTGCTCGGTCGTCCGCTCGGCGAATCCGCTCTCGTCACCGATGAGTGCAAACAGGTACTTCATGACTGTGCCTCCACGGGGCGCTGCGTGTCCTCGATTCCCATCTCCTCGTACGCGATCACCGGCCGGACCTCCGTGGCGCCCTGCTCGGCGCTCGGCAGCTTGGCGGCCCACTCGAGCGCGTCGTCAATCGATGCGCACTCGATGACGTAGAAGCCGCCGAGCTGCTCCTTCGTCTCGGCGAACGGTCCGTCGGTCACGACGCGCTCGCCGTTCTCGACGCGCAGCGTCCTCGACGCGGTGCTCGCTTGCAGCCCCTCGCCGGAGACCATCGCGCCCGCGGCGACGAGCTGGTTCGTGTAGTCCTCCCAGCGCGCCATCTCGGCCGCGGTCTCCTCCTCGGACAAGTCCGCCCACTGGCCCTCGTCGCCCCAGAGCAGCAGCATGAATTTCATTCGACGCTCCTTTGGTCGTGCGGCGGCCGGATCCGCCGCGTTCACCCTAACGACGAACGGCGAAAGCGGAGATCGACAGCGTACGATCCGCCGTCCCGTCAGCGGCTGCGCGCGCGGCTGCACGCCGCGTAGCGATAAGGGCCAAGGCTCCTCAGCGCCCTTCGCATCCGCAGGCGGCCCTCGACCTCGAAACGATCGATCCCGAGCACCCGGGCGGTCTGCTCGACGCCGCCGTGCCGCTCGCGGGCCCGTGCCGTCTCAACCACCCTGCGCGCCTGGCTCCTCAGGGCGGCCGGCTCCGCGGCGTTCTCCCCGAGGAAGGCGGCCGCCGGTCTGCCCTTCATGAACCCGTACGCGAGGTTGCCGGGCACTACGTCGGGCGCTCGTCGGGCGGCTGCTGCCACGGGATGACCATCCGGACGCCTGCCAGGCCTGGGTCAGCGCGCCGCCAGACTCGCGGCCCGGCCGGCAGGTACGCCAGTGCAGTGCCGAGCAGCGCGCAGAGCGAGAGTGGCGCTATTCATGCGCCGCCTTCCAACCGCGCCGGGGCGCCAGGCCAAGCGATTGGGCGTTGAGATCGCTCAACGCGATCCACTCCGTCAGCATGTGCCGGAT
>JBKGUS010000399.1:0-7386 GCA_046462295.1 Thermoleophilaceae bacterium
GCCAGCGTGATCATCAGCGCGGCTCCGGCCAGGAAGACGGGCGTGACGGTACGGCGGAGGGGCCGGCTCGCGCGCTGCCAGCGCTGGCCGAGGCGGGCGACCACCGTGAGCGGGACCACGATCCCGACCACGCTCAGGCCATCCAGCCAGCTCCACCCGAAGGACAGCTCGTTCTGGAGCAGGAAGATGTTCTCGGGACACCCCACGCACCCGTATGCCGCCGAGCTGAGAAACAGGGCGACGGGGACGAATCCCAGGGTCACCGCCGCGTAGGTGCAGATCACGAGCGCGCGGTCGATGCGGCTCTCCAGGCGTCCCGACGGGTAGGCGAGCAGCAGGTGCACGGCGGGCGCCACGTACAGGTTCTCGAGCGCGAACCCGATCGAGAACAGCAACGGCGGCTCGGTGTGGGCGAGGAGGCTCACGTACCAGGCGAAGCCGGTGGCGACCATCAGAACGCCGATGCGATTGCAGGGATTCCGGTACCAGGCGAAGAGGCCGGCCCCCACGAAGCCGAGTCCGATGACCAGGTCCGCCGCGATCCACAGGCCGTGGTCGCTGCCGAAGTCGGCGGTTGCAATGCCGTACACGAGCGCGACGGCGCACACAACGGCCGCGCCCGCGATCGCCGCCAGCAGACCTCGGCTCAACCGCAATGTTCCGGGAGTGGCGGGCATGCCCGCCATAGGGTGGCGGATACCGGGCCCGGCCGCGAGGCCGTGCCCATGCAACAGCGGCTAGGGGCGCGCCCCGCCCCGGCCGGCCATGATCAGGCCGGCTCGGGGCACGGAACTCCCCCACTGCGGCGGCGAAGCAACGTCACCGCCACACCCAGGGCCGCGACCACGAGCGAGACCACGATCGCCGCGTGGAAGCCGTCCATGAGCGCTTGGGGCGAGCCGCCACTGCCCGCGCTCGCGTTGTTGACCGCCGTCGCCACCGCGAGCACCAGCGCACCGCCGAACTGGAACGACGTGTTCACGAGGCCGCCCGCGAGGCCCTGCTCCTCCGGCGCGACGCCGTTGGTCGCCGCGATGTTGAGCGGACCGTACGCGAGGCCGAAGCCGAGGCCTGTCAGCAGGAACGTCGGGAGCATCGCGGCCAGGTAGCCGGAGTCGAGCCCGATCGGCAGGAACAGCGCGTACCCCACCCCCGCGGAGGCCAGCCCGGCGCCGATCAGCCTCGACACGCCGAACCGCTCCACGAGCGGCGCCACCCGCGGCGCCAGAAGGGCGACCAGCAGCCCGCCGGGGAATATGGCCAGCCCGGTCTCGAGCGCCGACCAGCCGCGAACCTGCTGCATGTACAGGGTCACGATGAACTGGAAGCCGAACCAGCCGCCGATCAGCGCCATCGCGCCGAGGTTGGCGCGGACGAGCGAGCTCGAGCGCAGGATGCCGAGCCGCACGAGCGGCGCCTCCACGCGGCGCTCGTGGGCCACGAACGCGGCCAAAATCGCGGCTGCCGCGGCGAACCCGGCGAGCGTGCGGGCCGAAGCCCAGCCGGCTTCGGGCGCCTCGACGAGCGTGAACACGAGGAGCAGCATCCCGGCCGTCACGCCGACCGCACCGGCGATGTCGAAGCGGCGCGCCGGCCGCGCGGCGGCGCGGTCGTCGGGCACCAGGCGGATCGCCGCCAGGAGCACGATCAGCGCGAGCGGCGCCGGGAAGAGGAACACCCAGCGCCAGCCGATCTCCGTCAGCACGCCGCTGAAGACGAGGCCGAGCGAGAACCCGGTCGCTCCGGTCGCGGTGTAGATCGAGAGCGCCTTGTTGCGCGCGGGTCCCTCTGCGAACGAGGTTGTGATGATCGACAGTCCGGCGGGCGCGGTGAAGCCGGCGCTGACGCCCTTGATGAAGCGGGTGATCACGAGCAGCGTGCCGTCGTTCGCAAGCCCGCCCAGGGCGGACGCGACGACGAAGACCCCGAGTGAGATCAGGAACATGCGCCGCCTGCCGAGCAGGTCGGCAGCACGGCCGCCGAGGAGGAGAAAGCCTCCGTAGCCGAGCACGTAGGCGCTCACGACCCATTGGAGCGAGCTGGTCGACATGCCGAGGTCGGCGCGGATGGACGGCAGCGCGACACCGGTCATCGAGACGTCGAGGGCGTCCAGGAAGAGGGCGCCGCAGAGGACGAGCAGCGCCCCCCAGGCGGTCTTGCTGAGGCGGCCGGTGCCGTCGTCGAGGGCAGGGGCGGTTGTTGCGGACACGAAGAGAACTCCTCAGGGGCTCAGATATAGTTCGACAGGCATCGTACCGTCTTAGTACGACGTTCGTCAAACAATGTGTCCCACCTCACAGAGGGCGCGTCAGAGCTTCCGCGGGAGCCCGAAGGCCGGGAAGACTTCAGCCGGGAAGGTGACGATCTCCGCCACCAGCCCCTCCTCGATGCGGATGACGTCGAGCGCCATCGGCCGGTACTCGTTCTCCCCGGGACGCTTCAGGTAACAGGCGAGCGCCGGCTGCATGTTCGCCCGCGTCACCACACCGCGGATGCGGCCGAAGCTCTCGATGTCGAACGCCTCGGACCAGGACTCGATGACCGTGCGCCGTCCCACCCACACGCCCGGCTCCGGCGGCATCGAGAAGCGGGCGTCCTCGCGCATCATCTCGGCGAAGGCCTCAGCGTCGGCCTCCTCGGTCGCGTTCAGGTAGCGCTCGAGGAGGGCCTGCTCCTCCTCGTTCGCGTCCGCACCGGGCGCCCACTCGAGCCGCCGCTCGGGCAGATGACGCTTCATCGTGGCGCGCGCCCGCTGAAGGGCGCTGTTCACCGAGGCCACGCTCGAGTCGAGCAGCCCCGCGGTGTCCTTCGCGGGCCAGTCGAGCACATCCCGGAGGATCAGCACCACGCGCTGGCGCGGCGGGAGGTGCTGGATCGCGGTCATGAAGGCCAGCTCGATCGTCTCCTTGGCGACGACCGCGGCGTCCGGCTCGTCCTCGTCGGCGGGAATCTCCTCGAGCAGATGGTCGGGGAACGGCTGCAGCCAGGGGACCTCGGCGCCCGTGGCGACCTGGAGCCGGCGCTCCCGGCGCCCGAGCGCGTCCAGGCAGGCGTTCGTGGCGATCCGGTACAGCCAGGCCCGGAACGTCGAACGCCCCTGGAAGGTCTCGCGTCTGCGCCAGGCGCGTAGGAGCGTCTCCTGCACGGCGTCTTCGGAGTCCTCGAAGGAGCCGAGCATGCGGTAGCAGTGGATCCGCATCTCCGGCCGGTAGCGTTCGGCGAGTTCCGAGAAGGCCGCCTCGTCAACCTTTGCGTCAGGGCTCATCGTCGGTAATGACGGCGGTCCAGCCGGAAACTCATCGGTCGCCGTTCCAGCAGGAAATATCCCCAGAACCGAGGGATCGACTGTCGCGTGCCGCGGGCGCATGCTGCTCGCGCTCTACGGGCAGCAGGTCCTGCAGGGGTCGGTCCTGCTTCCCGCGCTGAGCGGATCCATTCGGAGTGTCATCCGCGGGCGCGCCGGTTCGACAGAGCAGGTGCCTGCGCGTGGGCACGTCGGCGGTCAGCGGCTTATCGGTAGTGCAGGTGAACGACGCCGCTTTGGAAGCGGCGCTCGTCCATGAGCTCGAGCTGGGCACTAACGTTGCCCGGCAGAGCGGGCTTGCCGCCCCCGATCACGATCGGTACGAGGAGCAGATGGAGCTCGTCGACCACGCCTGCGGCGATCGCCTGGCCGGCGAGCTCGGCACCACCGATGGTGATGTCCGATCCTGAGGTCTCCTTCAGCCGGCGAATCGCGTCGGTGTCGAGATCGTGTTCGATTCCCGTTCTCGCGCTGGACACCGTCTGAAGCGTCCGTGAGTACACGATCTTCTCGGCCGCCCGCCAGATCTCCGCGTAGTCCCGCATTCCGGCCGGCTGATCGCTGCCGCTACCCCCGGTCTCCCAGAAGACCATCGTTTCGTACATCCGTCGCCCATAGAGATAGACGCCAATCGGGCGCTCAAGTTCATTGACGAACGCGAGCACCTCGTCGCCCGGCGCCGCCCACTCGAACCTGCCCTGCTCGTCCTCGACGTACCCGTCAAGCGAGGCGATCGCCGAATAGATCAGCTTCGCCATGTCATGTCACCCTCGTTGCGCATTTCGTTCTCGGATCGGTCGTGCGATTGGCTGCCTTCTGGCCGCACACGTTCAGACGGCGACGCCGACCGAAACTCATCTGCTTGAGTTCGCCACCCGAGCCCGGCTGCGGCATGCGAACGTGACCGCGTATTGGACCGGCTTCTACGCCGAGGTCGCGCAAGCGCGCCGGCGTCGCGGGCCCGGCAGATCCCCGGCCGCATAACCGGACCGCGCCCGGAAGCGCCGACTGCGGGCTCGCTCGGAGCGAGCTTTCGAGGCCCACGATGGCGCCGACGAAGACGTTGACCGCTGCTCGAGATCAGCCGGCTCGCGCAAGCGGCCGGCCGTCGCGGTTCGCGCGGACGACCTTCTCCACGTCCTCGGGGACCGGCGGTGGCTCCTTCAGGAGCGCCGCGACGAACTCCTCCTCCGAGCGGTGTTGGAGCGCCGGGTTGTGCCGCCGCTCGAAACCGACGCTAGACGCCGGCGTGGCGGAGAGCCCGCGGCCGCAGACCGAGCCCGCGTAGTGGGCTGGGAACACCAGGACGTGCTCTGGCAAGCTGAGCAGCCGCTCGTAGATCGAGCGATGGAGCCGGCGTGCCATCGCCTCAGGTCCCTCACCTTCGCCGCTGGCGTGCAGGTCGGGCCGACCGGCGTCGCCGATGAGCAGCGCATCCCCGGTAAAGACGAGCCAGGGCTCCTCGCCACGGGTCGTATCGGTCACCAGGTAGGCGTGGTGGGCCGGGGTGTGACCCGGCGTCGCGAGCGCTCGCACCCGGTCGTTGCCGAGCTCGACCTCCTCGCCGTCCTCGAGCGCTCGATGCTCGAAGGCAACATCGGCGCCGGCCGGCAGGTAGGGCCTCGCGCCGGTGCGCTCGACGAGCGCGGGCAGGCCAGACACGTGGTCAGCCTGAACGTGGGTCTCGAACACCGCCACAATGGTCGCCCCCTCGCGCTCGGCGAGGGCGACGTAGGAGTCGACGAGGTCGACATGGGCGTCCACGACCGCGAACTGGCTCGTCGACTTGCAGCCGAAGAGGTAGGAGGCGCAGGCGGTCTCGTCCTGAAGAAGCTGGCGGAAGAACATGGTCCAACCTCCTAATCGGGGTAAATCCCAACGCTAGGAGCCGGGGCGGCTCCATTCGGGGCAAGCTGTCAACACGTGTCATTCGGTATAGGGGATCGCCGCATCTCCGGTGCCGCGCCGACTGCGACGCTGACGCCGAGCATCCTCAGCTCTGCCGGTATCCCGGCGGGAGGGGCGTCGGACGCATGGCCCGCTGCATGCCGTCGGCGACGAACTCGGACACCGCTTGGCGGGCGTGCTGGCGGATCAGCAGCACGACCTGCGGATCCTCGGATGTCTCGATCACGCGAACGCCTCCCGGGATCTCCTCGATCTCCATCCGGATCTTCGTGTGGTGCTCGAAGATCTCGCGAAAGAGCGGATCCATCTGGCGGATCGCGCTTCCCGCCTCGAGACGGTCCTTCATCTGGCCTACGTGGGTGCGGATCAGGTCGGCGATCTCCGGCCGGTCGCTCACCGTCCTCGCGCGGATACCACCTCGGATCTCCTCGACGTCCCGACTGATCTCCCGGTGGTCGATGAGGAGTCTGTGAATCACGCGCATGTGCTGCCTCATCCGCGGGTCCATCCGGCCACGGCTCATCATCCAGTCGGGCATCCGGCCGCCCATCCCGTCGCCAGGTCCGCGGTCATCCGGCGGCCCTCCACCGCAACCCGCCAGGAGCGCGGCGGCCGGGGAGCTGCCGAGGATCAGCGCGAACGCGCGCTCGAGCAACGCCTGGCGCGTCAGCGCCGAGCCGGGCGCCTCCCCGAGCATGACTTCGCCCTCTGAGCACGTTCGCCGCGTACTCCCACTGCGGTGCCCCCTCAGCCCGTCGCCGCGCTCTGGCCGCGTCACCGGCTACCCCTCAGTCGCGGTCGAAGCTTCGGGGCGGCCTCTGCCGGTGACACTGAACGCGCGATCGTTCATTGGGCCGCTAGTCCTGACCGTCATCACGCATCGGTCCGTCCGCCCAGGGCATCATCGATACGCCGGCGATCATCAGACCGATCATCGCCAGCAGAAACGCGACGCCGACCCAGCCGAGAACGATGCCGGCAATCGCAATCCCCCGCCCCGTCTGCATACCGCCGGACGTGTCGATCTGGCCCTTGGCGATGTACCCGAAGACAAGGGCCAGGATCGACCCCACTCCCATGACCCACACGATGCCAAGCACGAGGGAAGCGACAGCGAAACCATTCGTCTCGATCCTCGCCGGCGCACCGGAACGGCCTTCCACTGCGTTCGCCGGGTCCCGTGCTGGAGTCATCACAGCAGCCCTGCCCGTGTCATCGATCGCTTAACGCCGTTGTCACCGCGCGGACGGCGTTCTGCCGGGCTCTCGCGATCGTGAGCGAGTTTCGTGTCTGCGTCCGGCGAAGCGGTGAGTGCGACCGCCTCGCCCCTCTGCCGGCATGGCGATCGCACCAGTCGCGGTCGGCCGGTTAACGAGGGCAGGAAGAGCATGTCGCGCGCGCACCGCGCCTAGAGCGTGGCGTCGCCCGCCTCGAGGCTGGGCATCGATTCTGATAGGCGATCGAAGGCGCCGGGCCGCAGCTCCTCGTAGAGCTCCTGCGCCGCCAGGGCCTAGCCGAGCCCCGTGGCGAAGCCCTCGCGCCAGCTCGCGTGCCGGGGCGTCCAGGCCAGCTCGCGCTTGGCCTTGGCGTTCGACGCACCGCGGGCCTCGGTCATCATCACCGTCGCCGGCTCGCCCGCGAAAAGGCGGCCCAGCCAGCGCGGCACTCGGCGTGGGGCGGGAGCCTCGACGGCCTTCGCGGCGACGGGCAGCCAGTCGGCGACGGCCGCCGGCTCGTCGTCCACGATGTTGTAGATCCCGCGGCCGCGCCCTTCGATCGCGTTGACCGTGGCCTCGGCGGCGTCCTCGATGTGGATGAATGACCAGACTCCGCCGGCTCTGCCCAGGAGGGGGAGCTGGCGCTTCCGGATGGCCTCCACCATCGTTCCCTCGGGGCCGAGGCTGAAGTTGGTCCCGGGACCGTAGAAGGCACCGTAACGAAGCACGACTCCCTCGGTCCAGGTGGCTCCGGTCACGGCGGTCTCGAGGTGCCGGATGGCGTCGACCGTCGCGCGCATCTGGTCGGGAGGACTCTCGTCCAGAGGATCGTCCTCCGCCTTCACCGGGCCCCCCGCGCGGGCGAAGATGGCCGGTGCGTAGCTCTGGGCCACGAAGCGGCGCGCGCCCACGGCGCGGCCGGCGGCCAGCAGGTGATCGGTGCCCTCGGTCCGCAAC
>JBKGUS010000400.1:0-2714 GCA_046462295.1 Thermoleophilaceae bacterium
GCCGAGCCCGGCGCTCGCGGCGATCTCGCGCATCTCCTGCGGCGGCTGGAGGATTTGCGACCCGTCCTCGGTCCAGAGCTCGGCGATCATCCGGCGCCGGCGCTCGGGGTCCGGCTCGTTCCAGAGCGCGAGGTATCGATCGGCCAGCTGCTCTGCCTCCTTAGTTCGTGTCTCGGGTGGTGCGATTGCTTCGCTCATCTCGTTGCTCCTCAGAAAACGTTGCTCGTTGCGAAACGATCCCCCAGCAACGGCCCCGCGTCGATTACCTGCGATGTCACGGCCGCTCCCCGTTACATCCGAGGTAATCGAGCGATCCGGGCGAGCGTTACCGTTGGCCGCCGTGACCGTCCCGACCGAGAGGGAGCCGCAGACCGTCGGTGAGCTAATCCGCTTCTGGCGCACCCAGCGGCGGCTCACGCAGATGGAGTTGGCGGTGGACGCGAACGTCTCCACCAAGCACCTCAGCTTCGTCGAGACCGGTCGCTCGCGCCCGAGTCGCCAGCTTCTTGTTCACCTCGCCCACCACCTCGACCTTCCGATCGCTGAGCGCAACCGCCTGCTGTTCGCGGGGGGCTTCGCTCCGCCCTAGCGGTAAGGGGTTCCGCTTGCCGGACAGCAGCGAGCTATGCGCTCGGATGCGAGCTGCACGTCGAACTCGTCCACGTCGGCGCTGACGATCAGGGCGCCAAGCTCGTCATCCGGGCCCTCTTCTCGGAAGGCGCCGAGGGTGGTTCGGGCGCTCCAGCGCTCGTAGACGTTGACCGTTGGGGATCGACGATGTCGGCGCTGACGGCGAAGTCGTGGCGCCCCGAGGCGCTACGGGCTAGCTCAACGGCGTGACTGAGCGAGCCAGGAAGGTCTCGCGGTCAGCGGCCGCGACGCGGAGATGGCCAGCGACCACGATCGTCGGTCCGGAGAGCGGAACACTCACCGGCTACCCCGCCCGGCGGTAGCGGATGTGGGTGGCCAGCGGCGAATGCAACGCCTCGACGGGCTCCAGCCCGAGCGACTCGACGCCATCGAAGATCCGCTCGCCGGAGCCGAGCAGGACCGGAGCGATGTCGAGCGTGAACTCGTCGACGACCCCGGCTATGAGCGCCTGCCGCACGGTCGACGCGCCGCCCGCGATGTCGACACCGCCCTCACCGGCCGTTTCACACGCCTGGGTATAGGCGGCGTCGAAGCCGTTGGTGACGAAGTGGAAGGTTGTCCCGCCCTCCATCTCGATGGGTTCGTGGGGGTGGTGGGTGAGCACGAACACCGGTGCGTGGTAGGGCGGATCGGGGCCCCACCACCCCCGCCAGTCTTCCTCCCACTCGCCGCGAATCGGTCCGAACATGTTGCGCCCCATGACGTAGGCGCCGCGCGTGCGCATGAGCCAGCCGGTCGCCGTCTCGTCGGCATCGTTGGCGCGTTCGTCGCCGAGGTGCCAGCTATGGAGTTCTCTCCCCCGCTTGCCGAGAGGGTCCTCCCGACTCTGGTCTGGCCCGGCGACGAAGCCATCGAGCGAGATCGACATGTGACAGGTGGTGTCAGGCATCGGCGCCCTCCGAGGGTGATTGCGGGTTGCAAGCGGCGGCCGCAGGCTAGCAGGTGCTAGCAAACTGCAAGTACAATCGTGCGATGACGAGGCGCGCGGCCGGACCGCGCTCGGGCTGCGCGATCAACGCGGCGGTGGAGGTGATCGGCGACCGCTGGTCGCTACTGGTCCTGCGCGACGTTATCTTCGGCAACCGGCGGTACTTCCGCGTCCTCCAAGAGCGCTCGGAGGAGGGGATCGCCTCGAACATCCTGGCCGATCGCCTCCGAAGGCTGGTCGCGGCCGGACTGCTGACGCGGGCGGACGTCGGTCGCGGACGCCGCGCGACGTACAGCCTCACCGAGGCGTCAATCGGGCTAGTTCCCGTGCTGGCCGTGCTCGGCGAATGGGGTCTGCGCAACCGGCCGACCACCCCGGCTCTCCGGGTCCGAGCCGCACTGCTGGCCGACGGCGGGCCCGCGCTGTGGGAGGACTTCATGGCCGAGCTGCGCAGCGAGCACCTTGGGGCGGCCCCACCGCCGGGCGCCGGTCCGACGGCGAGCGAACGCCTGGCCGCCGCTTATGACGAGGCCGTCGCCGCCGAGGCGGGCTGAGGCGATCTGGACGAGAGAGGCGATCTCGGCGGCGGGCGCTGGCGTCCCGTCGAGCTCGGCGAGATAGACGGTCATGTGCATGTCGACGCCCTTGAGCGCCGCCGGAGCCCGCACCTCGGCGAACAGCTGTGGCTCGATTACCTCGCAGCCGAGCTGTTCGCCGACTTCGCGGCGCAGGCAGTCCAGCGGTGCTTCACCGGTCTCTGGCTTGCCGCCAGGCAGGTAGTGCACCGCCGCCGGAGCTGCGTGCTTGCTCACGAGCATCAGCGCCGATCGGTGAGAACCGCCGCCGCCATCAAACGCAACTCGGCCACGAAGGCATCGTCTCAGCCGCCGGGCTGGACTCGCGCCTGCCGGGTCGTAAGCCCGTTCACGGATCGTGTTACGAGACGGGTGGTTCGTCCGGCGATGCTCGTGCAGTCTCGGCCGCGGTTGCGAAGCGATGGGGACGGACGCCTTGGAGTTCTTCGAGGTCGAGGGCGTCAATCAGTTCGTCGGCGACGAGCCGGCCGGCGGCCGGCGCGAGCGTGACTGCCGAGTGCATGACGGCGATGTAGCCGCCCGGGTGTGCGGGCAGAGAT
>JBKGUS010000401.1:0-3694 GCA_046462295.1 Thermoleophilaceae bacterium
CTCCCGGCACCGGGTCTACAAGCGCTTCTTCACGGGCGACGGCCTGGCCGAGGAGCTCGGCGGCGGGCGGGTGCTGCACGCGGGGCGCTGGTTCGTCGCGGTGGCGAGCAGCTCCATTGAGCTCTGAACATGGAACGAGGCGGCTCGAAAGCCGCCTCGTTCTATGTCTCAGTCCCCGTCTGGCCCTCCGGAGACTGGCTCCCGTTTCGCTACGTCGAGCGCGCGACGTAGGTCTACGGGTGGTTTGGACTCGCAAACCTCCATTTCCCCAGTGGCCGGATGCCTAAACATCAACTTCGCGGCATGTAGAAATTGGCGATCGAGCCCGAGCCTCACGCCGCACCCCCGGCCGCCGTAGGCGGGGTCGCCGCAAACGGGGTGGTCGATCGCGGCGAGGTGGGCGCGGATCTGGTGGGTGCGGCCGGTCTCGAGCCTGACCCGGAGCAGCGCCGTGCGCGGCAGGCGCTCCATGACCTCGAAGTGGGTGATCGCCCCCCGGGGCTTGTCCGTTCGGGTCGACATCAGGGTCCGGTTGCGCCGGTCGCGCCCCAGCGGGGCGTCGATCGTGCCGGACTCGGTGTCGGGATGGCCCCTCACGAGGGCGACGTACTCGCGGGTGATCCTCCGCGCCTTCAGCTCGGCCTGGAGCGCGTCCCGGACGGCTTCGCTCTTCGCCACCAGGAGGAGCCCGGACGTGTGGCGGTCGAGGCGATGGACGACGAGGCCCGGCACGGCATCCGCGAGCGTCGGCCCGCGGTGGCCGGGGGCCGGGTGCGTCACGAGGCCGGCAGGCTTGTCCGCCACGAGCAGGTGCACGTCCTCGAACACGATCTCGACCGGCGGCGCCTCCGGCGCAGGCGCCTCCTGCTCGGCGACCGTGACCGTCTCCCCCGCGGCCACTCGGTGGTTCTTGGCGAGGGGACGCCCTTCCACCGCCACCGCCCCGGCCTCGAGCAGGCGCTGGGCGGCCGAGCGGGACGGGGCAGCGCCCCGGGCGGCCAGGAACGCGTCCAGCCGAAGGCCCGCGTCTTCGCTGGTCACGCGGAGCGTTTGCGTCTCTCCCTCCCCTCGACGACGTACAGGAGCGACAGCACGCCGATCACGATGGAGCTGTCGGCCACGTTGAAGGCCGGCCATGCGATCGGGTCGATGAAGTCGATCACCGCGCCGATCCGCGCGCGGTCGGCGAGGTTGCCGAGCGCCCCGCCCAGCAACAGGCCCACGGGCAGCCACAGCCAGGGCCGCTCGCGGTTGAGGGCGAAGTAGCCGACCAGCAGGGCGAGCGAGAGCCCGATCAGCACCGCCACGACCGCGCCGCCGCCCTGGAAGGCCCCGAAGGCGACGCCGGTGTTGCGGGCGTTCGTCAGGTCGAGGCCGAAGAAGACCTCCACCTCCTCGCCGCGCTCGATCCGGCTGGTCACCCACTGCTTCGTGGCCTGGTCGACGGTGACCACGAGGCCCGCGGTCGCCAGCGCCGCGGCGGCGCCGGAGGTCCTCAAGGGTTTGGTCTGATGAGGCCCGTCACGATCGAGCTCACGATGATGAGCACGAACGTCGCGACGATCGGGCTCAGATCGAGGGCGCCCGGACCCATGCGGACCGGCGGCAGGATGCGCCGGAAGATGTTGAGGTACGGGTCGGTCACGTCGGTCACGAACTTCAGGAAGCCCGCCAGGAAGCGGTTGTACGGGATCCGCGGGATCCAGCTCATGATGATCCGGATGAAGATCAGGACCAGATATACGAGGGCCAGCGTGTTGACGTAGTCGGCGATGTCGTCGCGGCTCATCGCCTGGTGCCCTCCACGACGGCGTCTACTGCGGCGCGGCAGACGCTCCTGAGGCCTTCCTCCTCCAGGCGCACCAAGCCACGCTCCGTGGCGCCGCCGGGCGTCGCGACGCGCGCCTTGAGCGCACCGGTGTCGTACTCGCCCGCCGCGAGATATGCGGCCGTACCGCCCATCGTCTCCACGACCATACGCATGGCGTCGTCGCGCGGAAGCCCGTGCTGGGTGCCCGCGTCGGCGAACGACTCGGCAATCAGCGCCATGAAAGCCGGGCCGCAGCTCATCAGTGCCATCGCCGGCTCGATCAGCGGTTCATCGTCCAGGCGCAGGATCGTTCCGGCCATGCCGAACAGCGCGAGGAGCTCCTCCTCCGGCCCCTGCGCAGCGAGGCTGCCGGGCACGTAGCAGAGCACGCCCTTCCGGACCTCGGCCGGGATGTTGGGGATGAAGCGGTAGACCGGCGTGTCCGGGTAGGCGGCCTCGATCTGCGCCGTGGTGGTCGCGGCCAGGATCGACGCAACGGCCCTGGGCGAGATCTGCTCTGCCACCTCGTCCAGCTGCTGGGGCTTGTGGCAGAGGACAACGACGTCCGCTTGGCTTGCGAGCTCCTCTGGTCCAACGGCTTCGCCGCCGAGCTCGGCCGCAAGTTGCCGGGCCTTCGGCTGGTCGATGTCGTGCACGAGCACGGGCTCGCCGATGCCCCGCGCAAGCGCGGAGGCCATGTTCCCTGCCCCGATCAGTCCGAGCTTCACTGCGGGTGAAGCCTAGTCGTCAGGACTGGTTGAAGAAGCCCTTCTCGATGAGCCGCGCGCGCTCCTCGGCGGATACCTCGACGTTGCGCGGCGTCAGGAGGAACACCTTGTCGGCGATCCGCTGCATCCCGCCGTCCAGCGCGTAGGTCAGGCCCGAGGCGAAGTCGATCAGGCGCTTCGAGAGCTCGGTGTCGGTGCCCTGCAGGTTGAGGATCACCGGGATCGAGTCCTTGAACTGGTCGGCGATCTGCTGGGCGTCGTTGAAGTTCTTGGGGATCACCAGGTGGACCTGGATGTCCCCGCCGGCGGTGCTCCGGCCGTTGCCGCCCACGGGCCGCAGCACGTGTGTCTCGCGACCCGATCCGCGCGGCTCGTCGGCGAAGATGTCGTCGATCTCGTCGCGACGCCGGCGCTGCAGCCGCCGCACGTTGGGCCGGTCCCGGTAGCGGTCCTCGAGCTCGACCTCGGGCTCCGGCTCACGCACGGGCTCGTAGCGAGGGTCCTCCTCCTCGGCGAGTCCGAAGTAGACCAGCGTCCGATGCCATGTGTCGCGAAGCGCCATGCTGACCTGCTTTTCGAGCGTAAGGGGGAAACTCCTTGTCACACCGGAGCGTAGCGTGCGTTTGGCTCTGCTATGCGGGTGTGAGTTGCGCTGAGTTGGTCTGAGTTGTGCCGGAAGGCGGTAGTTCGGGACACGTCGGGGGCACGCTTTCGAGCTGGGCCGCGATGAACGCCGACCCCTTCGCTGCCGCGTCCGTCTTCGGGACGTGATGGGCGTAGCGCATCGTCGTCTCGATCTTCTCGTGTCCGAGGTATGCCTGCACGTCGACCACCGGGTAGACCTGGACGGCCAGCGTGCCGTACGAATGGCGCAGGTCGTGGAAGGTGAGCGGGTCGAGCTTCTCCCGCAGGTGGCCGAGCCCTGCCCGCACGATGGCCGCGTAGAACTCGTCCTTCACGGCCTCGTAGCCCAGCCGCTCGCCGGTCTCCCCGACGAACACGAGGTCGTCCGGTTCGGTGAGATAGCCCCGCCGCGAGAGAGAGTCGAGCGCAACCGCAGCCTGGTCCCACAACGGCAGCGACCGGACCCGCTTGCCCTTCGGCGTCTTCTCCTTCGTCGCCCCGACCGGGAAGTTGCGACGGACGTGGATCGCCG
>JBKGUS010000402.1:0-2799 GCA_046462295.1 Thermoleophilaceae bacterium
CACGCGACCACGCGCCGCACGCCCGCCACCTTGGGCACGACGACCGTCATGAACGCCGACGCCAGCATCGGGTAGCGCCCACCCGGCACGTATGAGCCGACGGCGTCGACCGGCACGTGCCGGTGCCCGAGCACGACCCCCGGGAGCGTCTCGACCTCGAGGTCGGCGAGGGTGGCGCGCTGGTGCTCGGCGAATGCCCGCACCTGAGACTGGGCGAAGGCGATCTGCTCGCGCAGCTCGGGCGGCACCCCCTCCCCGGCGGCGCGTACGGCCTCCTCCCCCACGCGGAACGAGGGCGGGTCCCAGCCGTCGAGCCGGCGCGAGTACTCGCGCACGGCCGCCGCGCCGCGCCGCTCGATCTCGAGCAGCATCTCGGAGACGGTCTGCCTGACCTCCTCGCGGGCCGCGTCCGCCGGCTCGGCCCGCTTCAGGTACCGCGGCACCGGTAGCTCTCCTGCGCGGCGAGGATGCGGGCGAGGCCCGCGACCCCGTCGTCGACCGCCTTGGCGTAGATCCGAACGTCGGACGAGTACACGAAGAGGGTGGAGCCCCCGGCCACGAGGGCTGCGAGCGCCCCCGTGGCGCTGGGCGCGGCGACCCCGCAGGCGACCTGCGCCTCCGCGGCCGAGCGCTCGACGCGCCGAACCGCCTCGAGCAGCGCCGGGGAGTCGAGCTGTCCAGGCACGCCGAGGTCGAGGGACAGGTCCGAGCAGCCCACCACCAAGGCGTCAACCCCCTGGACGCCCGCGATCGCGGCGGCGTTTTCGACGCCCCTGGTGCTCTCGATCTGCACGACGCAGGCCGGACGGCCCACGGCGCTCCACGGCTCGGCCACCCGCCCGTACGCGCTGGCGCGGCGGGGCGCCACTCCGCGCGACCCCGACGGCGGGTACCGGAGCCGGCCGGCGAGCAGCGCGGCGGTGACGGCGTTCTCGACCCGGGGCGCGACCACCCCGTCGACGCCGGCATCGAGCAGCGCGGGAAGCAGTTCGCTGTCAGGCCGGGGCAGGCGGACGAGTGGCGCGCAGCCGGCGGCGCGCGCAGCGATGGCCATGACCTGCGCCTCGCGCGGGCCGAGCTGCCCGTGCTCCATGTCGATCCAGACGAAGTCGAAGCGCTCGCAGACGAGCTCCGCGAGTGCGGCGTCGGGCACCGACAGCACCGTGCCGATGAGCGGCTCGTGTCGCCGGATTCGGGCGGCCAGCTCCGCCGGCCTGCCGTCGCGGGCGCTCCGCTCGGGGCCCTGCCTCATCTCGCGCTCGCGGATGCCATCCGCGAGTCATATAATCACTATAGGTCTGTGCGTGTCAAGAACGCGCGGGTGCTGCCAGCTCACCCCTCGACGTCCGCACGTAGCCCTCGATCGTGAGCAGGTGCTCGCGCATCGCGCTGCGCGCCGCCTCGGAGTCCCCGCCCTGGATCGCCTGGAGGATGCGCTCGTGCTCGGGCAGGCCACGCTCGAATCTGTGCTCCGGGCGCGCCAGCGGCGCGATGGTCGTGGACAGCGCCCGGTGGATGGGGACGGTCATGCGCGCCAGCGCCCGGTTGCGCGCCGCCTCCACTATTGCGCGGTGGAAGGCGACGTCCGCCTCCCTGTAGAGCGGCTCGGCGGCGGGGTTCACGCGCGCGCGTTCCGCCGCGCTGGTCATCTCGGCGTACGCCGCCGCGAGCGCCTCCAGGCCGGCGTCGTCGGCGCGCTCGGCGGCGAGGCCCGCCGCCTCGACCTCGAGGATCCGCCTGCACTCGATGTACTCGAGCAGCACCTTCGGCCCGCGCTCGCCCGCCAGCAGTGCGGAGAGGACATCCGGGTCGAACACGTCCCACTGGCTCGCCGGCGCCACGGTCGCGCCGCGGCCGTGCTTCACGCTGATCAGCCCACGTTCCTCGAGACTGCGGACGCACTCGCGCGCGACCCCGCGGCTGACGCCAAACTGGCTCGCCAGATCCTGCTCGCGCGGCAGCCGGTCGCCCTCGGCGAGCGCTCCGCTCGTGATCTCGCCGATGAGGATGCGCATGGCCTCGCGGTGCAGCCGAGACATAGAGTGAGTTAATCAGTCGCCGAGCGGGTGGGCAAGCCGTGGCGCATCGGCGTCAGCCTCCAGCAAGGCCCACGCCCGCCAGGAATGTGCGGCTCGCGACGGCGTCCCCTACCGGATCGGCGTCCGCCCCGGGCTGGATGTCCTGCTCCACCGTCGCCCATCCGCGGACACCGAGCTTGCGCAGCGTCTCGGCCAGACCCGCGAAGTCCACGTCGCCCTCGCCCAGTGGGGTGAAGACGCCGTCGCCGACCGCTGCTTCGAACCCGTGCCCGGCCTCCAGCGAGCGCCGCAGCCGCGCCGCGTCGAGGTCCTTCAGATGGAAGCCGGCGAGGATCGACGCGTAGTCCCGCACGAGCTCGACGGGATCGATGCCGCCGTAGAGGCAGTGCCCGGTGTCGACGCAGAGCCGCAGGCCGCTTCCCACGCTCGCCAGAAGCTCGTCCACCTCGGCGCGGGTCTCCACATGGGTGCCGGCGTGCGGGTGCACGGCGGCCACCAGGCCCGCGGCCGCGGCGCGCTCTGCCAGCTCGTCGAGCAGGGACGCCATCGCCTTGTGCCGGGGACGCTCCATGCGCGGCGCCGCGTGGGCCCTGCCCGCCCAGCCGTCGCGCTCGCCGACGGCGAGCGCGACGGCTGGGCGGGCAGGGCCCACGCGGCGCCGCGCATGGAGGATGCCCGGCGGAAGGCAATGGCGTCGCTGCTCAACCACCTGGCCGAGCGCGCCGCGGCCGCGGGCCTGGTCGCGGCCGTGCACCCGCAC
>JBKGUS010000403.1:0-3719 GCA_046462295.1 Thermoleophilaceae bacterium
GCGGGCCATCTCGAGAGCGGTCGCCCGGCCGATGCCGGTGCCCCCGCCGGTGACGAGCGCGACCCGCCCCGCGTTGGCGTCCGAGCGCAGCGGCGAGCGGGGGTCCGCCATCAGCCGGCCGTGCTTTCCCCACGCTCCAGCTCGTCCCCGATCAACCGTGCCGACAGGCGCAGGTGCTCGACCACGAGGTCGGGCGCCTGCGGGTCGCGGCGCTCGAGCCCGTCGAACAGTCGCTCGTGGTCGTGCACGTAGTCGGACCAGGGGTACTCGGGGTGGTGACGCAGCAGCATTCGCGTCTCGGCCGCAAGCGTCTCATGCGCGCGCTGGAGGCGCGGGCTCCCGCCGAGCTGCACGAGCACCTGGTGGAAGCGGATGTCGGCGCCGATGAGGTCCTCCGTCACCCGGTCGTGGCCCTCGGCTGTGGCGCGCAGCTCCTCCAGCGCCGACCGGAGGGCCGACAGGTCCGGCGCGGGCGAGACCTCGACAAGGCGGCGCGCCACGCCGGCCTCGATGGCCTCCCTCGCCACGTAGACGTCGAGCCGGTCGGCCAGCGACATGACCCGCACGAACGCGCCGCGATGGAGCTCGTAGTCCACGAGCCCCTCCTGCACCAGCTGGCGGACCGCTTCGCGCACCGCGCTGCGGCCCGTCCCGAAGACCTCGGAGAGCGGGATCTCCCGCAGCGCCTCGCCCTGGGCGATGCGCCCGTCGATGATCGCCTCCCGCAGCTCCCGAAGCACCTGCTGGGTGGTGGAGGCACGCTGGATGGAGCCGAGCTGCCAGTTGTGCGTGGAGGCGGACATGTGTAGATTGTCGACAACCTGCAGCACGAGGTCAAGGCCAGCAACGAGGGTGGGGCCGAAGCCGGTGACGAGGGATGCGAGACAGGCGGCTGGATCAGCGCCCGGAAGCGGGCGGGATGTCGCCGGGCGACTCGGCTGGGCGCCCGGGCGGGGTCACGCCCCGCGCCGCCGCATCGCCGCCCTGCGCCTCCAGCCGCGCCCGCCGCTGCAACTCGTAGAGGTCGGTCCTGCCCCGCACGTAGCGGGCTGTCGGCCCCGGCTCGTACGCCCACGACCTGAACTCGCCTTCGCCGAGCGCACGCAGCACCAGGTGTCGCTCCCGCTGGCTCGCGAGCACGCGCCGCTCGAGCTCGTCGAGGTCCCACCGGCGCGCCACCTCGGCTTGCAGCTCGCGGAGCACCTCCGCGTGCTCATCGGAGCCGGCCAGGTTCACGACCTCGGCCGGGTCCTCGTCCAGGTCGTAGAGCTGGTCCGGATCGCCCGGGCAGACGATCAGCTTGTGGGCCCCGTGGCGCACCATCACCGCAGGCGCGTTCACGCCCTCCGCGAGGTACTCGCCGAACACCGGCAGCGACCGGCGCGCGTCCCGTGTGTCCATCAGCGGCACGAGGCTCTCGCCGTCCACGTCGTCCAGCGGAGGCGCTCCGGCCAGCTCGAGCAGCGTGGGCCCCACGTCCAGCAGCGACACCGGCTGAGCCACCCGTCCACCCCCGGCGTCCCCGGCCACCCGCACGAACAGCGGTACCCGCGCCGACTGCTCGAAGAACGACATCTTGAACCAGAGCCCCCGCTCTCCCAGCATCTCGCCGTGGTCCGAGGTGAAGACGACGATCGTGTCGTCGTCGAGGCCGGCCTCGCCGAGCGCGCCGAGCACCTCTCCCACCCGCTCGTCCAGGTAGCTCACCGCCGCGTAATAGCCGTGACGCGCGGCCCGCACCTGCTCGTCCGAGAGCCGAGCGGCGTCGACGCCGCACATCTCCCGCAGCCGCCGGCTGTGCGGATCGGCCTCGTCGAGGGGGAGCAGGGGGACCGCCGGGAGCTCCACCTCGGAGCGCTCGTACAGGTCCCAGTATCGCGCGCGCAGCTCCCACGGGTCGTGCGGATGGGCGAAGGAGGCGACGAGGAAGAACGGGCGACCGTCATCCGAGCGGGCCCGGTCGAAGATGGCCCGCACCGCGCGGAAGGCCACCTCCTCGTCGTAGTCCTGCTGCATGCTCGCCGTGCAAACCCCGGGCTCCAGCACGCTCTCCATCGTGTGGTACCAGGGCAGGTGCTCGCCCGCGGGGAGGCGCCAGTCCGGGGTCCAGTCGAGGTCGCCGGGATAGATGTCGGTCGTGAGGCGCTCCTCGAACCCGTGGAGCTGGTCGGGGCCGACGAAGTGCATCTTCCCGGCGAGCGCCGTGAACCATCCCTCCGCCCGCAGGGCGTGCGCGAGCGTCGGCACGGTGGCCGGCAGCTCGGCCGCGTTGTCGAACACCCCCGTGCGCGACGCCCGCTGGGCGGTCAAGAGGCCGGCGCGCGACGGCGCGCACAGCGGCGAGGGGCAGTACGCGCTCTCGAACACGGTCGACGTCGAGGCGAGGGCGGACAGGTACGGCGTCCGCACGACGCGGTGGCCGTACTCCGGCAGCCACGACGCGGCGAGCTGGTCGGTCATGACGAGCAGCACGTTGGGTCGCCGGGCCTTCATGAGGCGGCCAATCTAGCGCGTCGCCATGACCCCGTTCGGGGGATCGCGTCCCGGCTTGCGCACAGCGACCCGGGCGTGATATATCAGCGGTGAGAGAGAGGAGAGGGAGAGATGGTCAGGCTGGACGAGCAGTTGACCCGGCGCCAGGTGCTGCGCGCCGGTGCCGCCGGCGGGCTGGCGCTGAGCGCCGGAGGTGTCCTCGCCGGATGCCTGGGTGACGACGACGGCGGCGGCGGCGCCGCCACGGCGCCCGAGCCCGAGGCCGTCGACCTGCGCCGCGGGGGCACGCTCCGCATCGGCGCCACCGGCGGCGGGGCCGAGGACACGATCGACGGCCACATCCCCACCTCGGACCCCGACATCATGCGCACCTGGCAGCTCTACGAGCCGCTCGCCGTGCGCAACGCCGAGTTCACCGAGCTCGAGATGGTGCTCGCCGAGTCGCTCGAGGCGGAGGCGAACCGGGCCGACATTTGGACCGTCCGCCTCAAGCCGGACCTCGAGTTCCACAACGGCAAGACCGTGACGGCGGACGACGTCATCTTCTCGCTCAACCGGATCCTCGACCCGAAGGACCCGAAGGTCGGCGCCGCCTCGATCGGCTACATCGACCTGAAGGGGCTCAGGAAGATGGACGCCCGGACCATCCGCATCCCGCTCCAGTTCCCCAACTCGAGCTTCCCGGAGGACATCGGGCAGTACTTCAACAACATCGTGCCGGTGGACTTCGACCCGGAGAACCCTGTCGGCACCGGGGCCTTCAAGTTCGAGAGCTTCCAGCCGGGCGAGCAGAGCACGTTCGTGCGCCACGAGAACTACTGGCGCGACGGCGAGCCGCTCGCCGACGAGCTCGTGATCATCGACTTCGCCGATCCCACCGCGAGGATCAACGCGATGCTGGGCGGACAGGTCGAGGCCATCAACAACGTCCCGTTCAGCCAGCTGTCGAACATCCAGGGGAACCAGGAGCTGCGCGCCGTGATCTCCGAGACGGGGTCATGGCAGCCGTTCACGATGCGGGTCGACGCGCCGCCCTTCGACGACAACCGTGTGCGCCAGGCCATGCGCCTGCTGGTCGACCGCCAGCAGATGGTGGACCAGGTGCTGAGCGGCCAGGGCCAGATCGCCAACGACCTGTACGCCCCGTTCGACGACTGCTACGCGGACGACCTGCCGCAGCGCGAGCAGGACCTCGACCAGGCGAGGTCCCTGCTCAGGCAGGCCGG
>JBKGUS010000404.1:0-4151 GCA_046462295.1 Thermoleophilaceae bacterium
GTCGAGCGGCTCGTAGTCGACCTCCACGAGCTCGGCTGCGTCCTCCGCGAGTGCCCGGGACTCCGCCAGCACTGCCGCCACGGGCTGGCCTGCATAGCGCACCTCGTCGCGGGCAAGAACCGGATGGCCCTCGGCCGAGACCTCGCCGCCCTCGAAGCCCTGCACGGGAAGGTCGTTCGCGCGGCCCTCCAGGCCCGCGGCCATGATCACCGTGAACACGCCGGCCGGGCTCTCGGGAACATCGATGCCGCCGATCCGCGCGTGCGCGAACGGGCTGCGCACGAATGCGACGTGAGCCGCCCCGGGCGGGTCGATGTCGTCGAGGTAACGCGTCCTGCCGCGCAGGATGCGCTCGTCCTCCCGGCGGCGAACCGGACGCCCGACCAGCCGCGCAGTGCTCAGGCCGGCTTCCGTTCCCACGTCACGTCGAAGTCGGGCACGACCGGCCGCATCAGCGTGTCCACGGGGCAGTAGCGGGCGACCAGGTCGGCGAGCCGCGCCATGCGCTCTTCCGGCTCGTTGGAGGCAATCGTCACGCGCAGCCGCACCGCCCGATAGTGGACGGGAACGTCGGCCAGGCCACGGCGTCCGCGGGTGTCGAGCTCGCCCTCCGCGTGAATCTCGAGGCCGCTGTAGTCGAAGCGCAGCTTCTCCGCCATCCGCCCCGCCGTGACGTTCGTGCAGGCGCAGAGCGACGCCAGAAGCAGCTCGAGCGGACTCTGGCCGCGGTTCTGCCCGCCGCGTGACGGCGGCTCGTCGCTGATCAGCGGCGGGAAGTCGCGCACGTGGATCGCGCAGCCGGTGCGATCCAGCATCTCGGCATGCGCCCTGTTCGTGACGACGTAATCCTCTTGCTCACGTACCTTGGCCATTTCACCCTCCTCCTCTCCCTCCAAGGGAGATCACGAGCTTTCTGCCCGGCGACGCTTCCTGCCGTTCCCAAGCGGTCGCCACGTCGTCGAGCCGGACGACATCGCGGTCCACCACGAGGCGGCCCGCCACGGCGTGCTCGAGGACGTCGCGGTAGGCGTCGGCCTTGCGCTCCAGCGGCGTCCACCCGGACGAGATCGCATGGATCGCACCCTGGCGGTTGCGGACGACCTCGAGCGGGACGCGCACATCGGTGCCGGCGGACTGCCCCACGTTGACGAGCCGGCCCCCGGTGGCGATCGCCTGAAGGGCGGCCATGGCGGGCTCGCCCCAGAGCGGGTCGATGACGATGTCGAGCGGGCCGCCGGCGGCGTCCTCGAAGGCGGCGGAGAGGTCGCCGGCGCTGCCCAGCTCCACGATCTCGTCCGCTCCCAGCTCCCGCGCCCGCGCCAGCCCCTCCGCGTTCCGTCCTGCGCCGACCAAGCGGCCCGCTCCCATTGCCTTCGCCAGCTGCACCGCCATCTGCCCCACCGCGCCCGTCGCGCCCAGCACCAGCACCCGCTCCCCGCCCTCCGGCGCCGCTCGCTCGAGCGCGAGCAGCGCGGTGATGCCGACGACGCCGACGGCGGCGGCGAGGTCGTCGTCCACGTCATCCGGCAGGGTCACGAGCGACTCCTCCGGGACCGCCGCGCGCTCCGCGAGCGTTCCGCGCGCACCGAAGCCCGGGAGGGCGGCGCTCTCGAAGCGGACCCGGCGCCCGGGCGGCACCTGCGCCGACTCGACGACGCGGCCGGCGCCCTCGAGGCCCGGCACGTAGGGCGGCTCCGCCCGCCTCGGATGACGCCCCGCGGCCACGCGGATCTCGACCGGATTGAGCGGCGCCACGTCGACCGTCACGAGCGCCGTTCCCGCATCCCGCGACGGCTCGTCCACGTCGCCGGCCACCGGCGGGGAGCCGACGGCCTCCACCACGGCGGCGCGCATCAGGCCACGGCTCCCGCGTGCGCCTCGAGCGCCTGGCGCACCACCGCGAGCGCGGCGATGCCCTCGTCCGCGCCGGTCTCCGGCTCGGCTTCGCCGCGGATGCAGCGGCGGAACTCGGCGAGCTCCTCCGCCAGCATGTCGCGCGCCTCGAACGAGACGCGCTCCCCGGCCAGGGTGAGCGTCGTCACGCCGTCGAGCGCCCGTGCGTCCGGCCAGACGGAGAAGTCGGTGCGGTAGTCGAGCACGGCCGCGGTCCCGAGGAGCCGCAGCGAGAGCGTCTTCGGCGACACGTAGCTGCCGGTCAGCGACCCCAGCGCCCCCGACTCGAACTCGAGCGTCACCACCCCGACGTCGTCGATGTCCGCCGGGGTCTCCACATGCGCGAAGCGCCCGGAGGCCCGCCGCACCGGCCCGAGCCAGTAGGCCAGCGTGTCGACGTGGTGGATCCCGAGCTGCATTATCGGGCCGCCGGGGTTCCGCTCCCGCTCGCCCCGCCACGCGCCTGGCCTGAACGAGCCCGTCAGCGACATGTTCGCCTCGGCGAGGACCACGTGCCCCAGCGCGCCCTCGTCGATCAACTGCTTCACGCGCCGGGCCGCGCCGAGGCGCCGGAACGCGTGACCCACCATCAGCGTCACGCCGGCCTCCGCGCACGCCCGCTTCATCCGCTCGCCCGCCTCGATGCTCTCCGCGATCGGCTTCTCGACGAACACATGGCGGCCGCGCTCGGCACACGCCACGGCCTGCTCCTCGTGCACGTCGTTGGGCGTCGCGAGCACGACGCCCTCCACCCGCGTGTCGCCGATCGCCTCCTCCAGGCTCGGCGCGGCCTCGCAGCCGAAGCGCTGCGCGAACTCCCGGCGCTTCCGCTCGTCCCGGCAGAAGCAGGTGACCAGCTCGAGCCCGGCGCGCTGCGCGGCAGCGGCCAGGCGCGGACCCCACATCCCGGCGCCGACGATCGCGATCCGGCTCATCCCAGCTGCTCGCGGAGCCAGTCCGCCGCCACCGGCCGCGTCTTGTACGGGACGTTGGCGCAGCCGTGGTTGCCGTCCTCGTGCAGCAGGAAGACGCCGTTCGGCGCCTCGCGGGCGGCCCGTTCGCTCTGCTCCCACGGGATCAGGCGGTCGAGCTTGCCGGTGATGGCCAGGTAGGGCTGCTCGATCCGCTCGGCCACCCCGCTCAGGTCGAGCTCGGCCGCCTTGGCGCGGCCCTCCTCGTCGCCGGAGGCGAACGACTTCGCCACGAACGTCTCGCGCGTCTGGGGCGGCACCGTGTCCCAGATGTCGCTGAACCGGTACGGGCCGCTCAGCCCCACCCCTGCCTTCACGCGCGGTTCGAACGCGAGCACGCGGGGCGCGTAGTAGCCGCCCAGGCTCACGCCGAGCAAGCCCACTCTTTCCAAATCAACATCACGCCGGTCGGCAATCGCGTCGAGCACGGCTGTTACGGCAACGTCGTAATCGGGCCTGATGGGAAGGTCGTAGCCCGACTCTCCCTGGCCCGGCCCGTCCATCGACAGCGTCGCCATCCCGCGATCGAGGAAGACGTCCTCGAGCTTGAAGAACTCCTCCTTCGTGGAGTCGAGGCCCGGCACGAGAAGCACCAGCGGCGGCCGGTCCTCTCGGGGCGGACGGCGGAGGTTGCCGACGACCCGTCCTCCGTCGAGCGCCACCTCGATCCGCTCCGCGTCCGGATCCAGGTACTGGTGTGTCGCCTGCATCGCGGCGACCGCCTTGTCGGCTGCGGCACGGCTGCGCTCCGGATCCACCACCCAGACGAACTTCGCGAAGTGATAGGCGACGGTCGCTCTCGACCACGCCTCCCCGGCAGTCAGGCGGCTGGTCGCCTCGCCCGCGAGGCTCACATGCATGTCCGCGTTCTCGCACCACGCGTCCAGCCACTGCTCCCATGTGCTTATGCGGGAGGTCGTGGCGACGAAGTCGTTGTAGTCCACGCCCGCCTGCACGAAGCGCGGCGCCCAGTGGTCAACGGCTGCCTGCACGCGCTCGTCCGGCACCGGTCATCACCTCCTCCGGGTCGCTGCCGAGGTCGGTCAGCATCACCATCGCCGCGCTGCGGCCCGGCACGCCGGTGACCGAGCCGCCCACGCTCGTGGTGCCGCCGGTCTGGTACAGGCCGGGGATCGGCATGCGGTGGTCGGCCCAGCCGGGAACCGGCCGGTTCTTCCCGCTGAACGCGTAGGAGCGGTCCCCGCCGTGGAAGGCGCCACGGATCATGTGCTGGTTCGCCGCCTCGATGTCGGCCGGGCTCTTCACGTACGAGGTCAGGATGTGCTC
>JBKGUS010000405.1:0-3049 GCA_046462295.1 Thermoleophilaceae bacterium
GCGGCGCTCGCCTTCGGCATCGACGACCTCGAGCCGGTGGACATGATCGTGGGCGCCGGCAACGCCTATGTGGCGGAGGCCAAGCGCCAGCTGTTCGGCCGGGTGGGGATCGACCTGCTCGCCGGGCCGACCGAGGTGCTCGTGCTCGCCGACGAGACCGCTGACCCGACGCTGGTGGCGGCCGACCTGCTGGGTCAGGCCGAGCACGGTCCGACCTCGCCGGCCGTCCTGATCGCGACCTCGAGCCGCCTGGCGGCCGACGCCGGCGAGGAGGTCGAGAACCTGCTCGCCACCTGGCCTACGGCGGATGTCGCGCGCCAGGCGTGGCGCGCGCGGGGTGAGATTGTCGTGGCCGCGAGCCGGGATGAGGCGATCGAGCTCGCCAACCGCTACGCCTTCGAGCACGTCGAGGTGCACGCGCGCGAGGACGAGCTGGACGCCTACCTCGACGGCCTGCGCAACTACGGGTCCCTCTTCCTGGGCGCCGGCGCCACCGTCGTGTACGGCGACAAGGCGATCGGCACCAACCACGTGCTGCCGACCGCGGGCGCGGCGCGCTACAGCGGCGGGCTCTGGGTGGGCAAGTTCCTCAAGACGCTCACGCACCAGCGCGTGACCGGTGAGGGGACGCGCGCGATAGCCCCCGCGGCCGAGGCGATCTCGCTTGCGGAGTACTTCGCGGGCCATGCCCTGACGGCCCGCATGCGCCTCGACCGGCTCGACGACGCCGTGGCGTGACCGGCCGCGTCGCGGTCGTGACGGGCGCGGGACGCGGCATCGGCCGCGGCTGCGCGCTCGCGCTGGCCGAGGCGGGAGCGGACGTGGTGGCGATCGCGCGCACCGAGGTCGAGGTCGAGGCCGTGGCGCGGGAGGTGGAGCGCCTCGGCCGCGCCGGCCGGGCGCACGTGTGCGATGTCACCGACGCCCGCGGGCTCGATCGGGTGATGGCCTCCCTCGAGCGCATCGACGTGCTCGTGAACGCTGCGGGCAGCAATATCCCGGAGCCGTTCCTGCAGGTCTCCGAACGCTCCCTGGACGCCCTCCTCGAGGTGAACGTCAAGGGCACGTTCCTGGCGGCCCAGGCGGCTGCCCGCCGGATGGTCGCGGGCCGGCGCGGCGGCGCGATCGTCAACCTGTCGTCGCAGATGGGTCACGTGGGCGCCCCCGGGCGGAGCGTCTACTGCGCGACAAAGCACGCGGTCGAGGGGCTCACCAAGGCCCTGGCGGTGGAGCTCGCCCCGCATGCCGTCAGGGTCAACTCGGTGGCCCCGACGTTCGTCGAGACGCCGATGACCACGCCGTTCCTGGCGGATGAGGAGTTCAGGGCAGAGGTCATCCGCCGCATCCCGCTGGGACGGATCGGGAGCGTGTCCGACGTGGTGGGGGCCGTCGTATTCCTCGCTTCGCCGGCCGCCGCGCTCATCACGGGGACGAGCCTGGTCGTCGACGGGGGCTGGACGGCGCAGTGAGGGCAGCCTCGCACACCCTTTCCGTCAGGACCCCCGCATAACCTCCGACTCAGTCCTTCATGCAAACCGGAGGAGAGCGAGGGCTGATGCCTCTCTGCTTCATCGAACCCCAGGAAGCGATCAGGGTCGTCGCCGAAAGCGTCGGCCGCGAAGCCCGCCGGCAACTGCTGGGCGAGGTCGTACGCGCGTGGGTCGACGAGATCCCCGACGACGAGCTGCAGGTGCACTACGCCAAGGCGGTCGACGAGCTCGACGACGACGACCTGTCCATCCTCGCGGCGTGGCACGCCTCGCTAGAGGTCGGGCAGCCGATCGCGAACAAGGACTTCCTTCTGGCCGCCTTCCCCAGCCTGGGCGAGCACCGCCGCGAGGCGCTGCGGATCGCCGCCGGCTTCAAGGGGGACGACGCGTTCGAGGCGGGAGTCAGCGAGGAGCAGGCGCTCGACACGGTGCTGCCCTGGCTGTCGGACGAGCGGCTGATGGAGCTGGCCGGCGAGGCCGTCGAGCTCTATTGCTGGGACCGCCTGGGCAGCGACAACTAGCACGCTGCTCCGACACGTCACAGCACCCGACGGCGTTCCAATCGCGGTAGAGGCCGGGGGGTCGGGACCGACCCTCGTCATGGTCCACGGGGCGGGGTCGGGGCGCTGGAGCTTCGAGCTGGTCCGGCCGCTGCTCGAGCCGCGCTTCACCGTCTGGACCGTCGACCGGCGCGGGCGCGGCGACTCCGGGGACGGGGACGGCTACTCCGTCGAGCGCGAGTTCGAGGACGTGGCGGCCGTCGTCCGCGAGGCCGGGCACGGCGCCCTGCTGTTCGGCCACTCCTACGGGGCGCTGGTGTCGGCCGGGGCGGCCGGGCGGCTCGAGGGCCTTGAGCGGCTCGCGCTGTACGAGCCGCCCATGGGCGGCGTCCTCGCCGACGAGGCCTGGCAGGAGCGCTTCGAGGCCCACCTGGCGGCCGGCGACCCCGACGCGGCGGTGCGGCTCTTCCTGCACGACGTGGGCGGCTACTCGCAAATGGAGATCGACGTCATGGAGGGCACGCCGGCCTGGCAGGAGCGGCTCGCGGCCGCGCCGACCGTGCCGCGAGAGCTCCAGGCCGAGCACGCGCTCGCGACCGGCGCACTGGGGCTCGAGCGCCTCGACCTCGCCTGCCTCTTGCTTGTGGGCTCCGAGAGCCCGGCCTGGGCGCGCCGCTCCACCGAGGCGTACGCCGCCGCGATCCCCGGCGCCGAGGTGCGCACGCTCGAGGGACACGGCCACGGCGCCGCGGTGAGCGGCCCGGAGCTGCTGGCGGCCGAGATCGAGCGGTTCCTGCTGGGCTAGCCGGCGAACCGGCTGCCCGGCATGCCCGTCACTCCGGGCTGCAGCGCGAATACCGCACCGGCCAGCGGCTCGGCGGCGAGCTGCTCCTCTGACAGGCGGTGGCGGGCGCTCGTCACGTACAGCGTGCGCAGGTTCGGGCCGCCGAACACGGGGCTCGTCGGGTTCGTCACCGGCAGCTCGAAGTGTGCCTCGAGCGCGCCGTGCTCGCCGTACCGGCGCACCGCGCCGCCGCCGAAGAGGCACACCCAGACGCC